>NZ_JBAGKH010000059.1:0-9624 GCF_036689765.1 Streptomyces poriticola | reverse complement strand
GTGGAGTCGGCGCTGGCCGCGCACCCCGGCGTCGACAGCGCGGCGGTCGTGGTCCGCGAGGACCGGGCCGACGACCAGCGGCTCGTCGGATACGTGGTGCCGGCCGGCACGGCGGACCCGGCCGCCTTCGACACCGAGGCCGTGACGGACCTGGTGCGGGAGCAGCTGCCGGAGTACATGGTCCCCTCCGCGATCGTCCCGCTCACCGAGTTCCCCACGACACCGAGCGGGAAGCTCGACCGCGGCGCCCTCCCCGCACCCGGCCGGACCGGGGCCGCGGCCGGGCGAGGGCCGCGCACCCCCCGCGAGGAGGTCCTCTGCCGGCTCTTCGCCGAACTGCTCGGCGTCGAGGAGATCGCCGTCGACGCCGACTTCTTCGACCACGGCGGGCATTCGCTGCTGGCCACCCGGCTGGTCGGCCGCATACGCAACGAACTCGGCGTCGACGTGAAGGTCACGACGGTGTTCCGTAATCCGACCGTCGCCCGGTTGGCGGACCGGATCGAGAAGCTGACCCGGTCGAGCCGTCCCCAGCTGCGCCCGATGACCGCAGAGGAGAACCGCCGATGATCCCGTTGTCCTTCGCCCAGCGCCGGCTGTGGTTCCTCCACCGTCTTCAGGGGCCGTCCGCCACCTACAACATCCCCTTCGTGCTGCGTGCGGAGGGCCCCCTGGACACCTCGGTCCTGGCAGCGGCGGTGACGGACGTCGTCGGCCGGCACGAGAGCCTGCGCACCCTGGTCGTCGAGCACCCCGACGGCACGCCCGAGCAGCGGATCCTGCCCCCCGAGGAGGCGGTCGTCCCGTTCCGGGTGGCCGACGTCGCCGCGGACGCCGTGGACGACGCCCTGCGCGAGGCCGTGAGTGCGGGATTCGACCTGGACACCGAACTGCCGCTGAGGGTCACCGTGCTCGGCGTCTCCCCGCAGGAACATGTGCTGGTCTTCGTGTTCCACCACATCGCCGCCGACGGAGCGTCGATGGCGCCCTTCCTGCGGGACCTGGCGGCGGCGTTCACCGCCCGCCGGCGGGGGAGCGCGCCGGACTGGACACCCCTTCCGGTGCAGTACAAGGACTACACGCTGTGGCAGCGGCAGGTGCTGGGCGAGGAGACCGACCCGGACAGTCTCGTCGGCGAGCAGCTCGCCTACTGGCAGCGGGAACTGGGCGGGGTGCCGCAGCCGGTGCAGCTGCCGCTGGACCGGCCGCGGCAGACGGCGGCCGACCATCGCGGCGGCCATGCCGACATCGACCTGGACGCGGACCTGCTCGCCGGGATCAGGAAGCTGGCGGCGGACCACGGAGCCACGGCCCCGATGGTCGCCCAGGCCGCGCTCGCCGTGCTCCTGCACCACCTCGGCGCGGGAAACGATCTGACGATCGGCAGCCCGATCGAGGGACGCGCCGACGAGCAGCTCGAGGATCTGATCGGGTTCTTCGCCAACACCTGGGTGCTGCGCGTCGATCTGTCGGGCAACCCGTCCTTCGGCGATCTGCTGGACCAGGTCCGGGACAGGGCCCTTGCCGCGTACGACAACCAGGACGTCCCGTTCGAGCACCTGGTGGAGCTGCTCGGTCCGGACCGCAGCACCGCCTACCAGCCGCTGTTCCAGGTGATGCTGGCCTGGCAGTTCGCCTGGTCGGAGACCGAACTGCCGGGCCTGCGGGTCACCCCCGTCCCGGTGGGCACCGGCACCGCCAAGTTCGACCTGTTCCTCAACATCGTCCCGGGCCCGTCCGGGGGCGCCCGCGGCCGGCTGGAGTACGCGACGGGACTGTTCGACCACGCCACGGCCGAGAGCCTCGTCGACCGCTATGTGCGGGTACTGCGGCAGGTGGTCGCCGACCCCGGGACGCGGCTCGGCCGGACGGACGTGCTCACCGCCGCCGAACGGGACCGGCTGGTGCGGCCGGACGGTGTTGCGGCGCCGGTGCGCGCGGCGACGATACCGGAACTGGTCGCCGCCCAGGCGGCACGGACCCCGGACGCGACAGCGGTGCTGTCCGGCCGCACCGAGCTGTCGTACCGGGAACTGGACGCCCGGGCCGGCCGGCTGGCCGCGGTGCTGCGTGACTGCGGGGTGGGGCCGGAGGTACTGGTCGCGGTCGCCCTGCCACGAACGGCGGACCTGGTGGTCGCCCTCCTCGGCGTGCTCAGAGCGGGCGGGGCCTACCTGCCGATCGACCCGGACCACCCGGCCGGGCGCGTCGGCCTCCTGCTGGACACCGCCGCCCCGGCACTGGTGCTGACCGAGCACGCGACCGCGGCGACCGTGGCGGGCTGCCGGCCGCCGGTACTGCACCTGGACGACCTGGACCTCGACGGCCCCGCCCCCGGGGGCGGCCCGGACGTCCCGGTCGCACCGGACCACCTCGCCTACGTGATGTTCACCTCCGGATCGACGGGGACGCCCAAGGGCGTCGGCGTCACCCACGCGGCCGTGGTCAACGGAGTGGCGGACCTGCGCCGGGTGACCCGGGTCGGATCCGGGTCCCGGATGCTCGCCGCGACCTCCGTGAACTTCGACGTCTCCGTGTTCGAGATGTTCACCGCGCTGACCACCGGAGCCTGCGTCGACCTCGTCGGCGGCGTACTCGAACTCGCCTCGCGCGACCGCTGGTCGGGCGCCACCGTCAGCGCCGTGCCGGCGGTGTTCTCCGCACTGCTCGACCAGATCGCCGCCGACGGCACGGACGGTCCCGAACTCGACGTGGACACCGTGGTCTTCGCGGGCGAGGCGCTCTCGGCCGACCTGGTCCACCGGGTGCGCGACGCCCTGCCCGGGGTCCGTGTCGTCAACGCCTACGGCCAGACCGAGAGCTTCTACGCCTCCACCTTCACCCTCCCGCCGCAGCCGCCCGGAACCGGCGCGATACCGGTCGGACGGCCCCTCGCCCATATGCGCGCCCACGTCCTGGGCCCGGAACTCGCCCCGGTCGCCCCCGGCGTGATCGGCGAGCTGTACGTCTCCGGTGTGCTCGCCCGCGGTTACCACGGCAGCGGCGCGGCCACCGCGGAGCGGTTCGTCGCCTGCCCCTTCGGCCCCGCCGGAACCCGCATGTACCGCACCGGCGACCTCGCCCGGTGGGACCGCGACGGCCAGTTGACGTACGCGGGACGGGCCGACGCCCAGATCAAGGTGAACGGTATCAGGATCGAGCCGGCCGAGATCGAGACGGTGCTCGCCCGGCATCCCGCGGTCGCCCGGGCCGTGGTCACGGTGCGCGAGGACCCCACCGGCGGCACCCGGCTCGTCGGCTACGTGGCCCGGGCGGGCGCCGGAACCGCGGACACCGAACCCGGCGTCTCGGTGACGGATCTGCGCCGGTACGCCGCCCGGCGGCTGCCCGACTACATGGTGCCCGCGCATCTCGTGGTCCTCGACCGGATCCCCCTGACCGCCACCGGGAAGACCGATTGGGGCGGGCTGCCGGAGCCGGAGTTCGGCGGCAAGGAGTACCGGGCGCCGCGCAGCGGGACGGAGCGGATCCTGGCCGAGGTGTACGCCGATGTGCTCGGCGCGCGGCAAGTGGGCCTGGACGACGACTTCTTCGCCGCCGGCGGAGACAGCATCCGCTCCATCCAGGTCGTCGCACGGGCTCGGACCCGCGGCGTCACCGTCAGCACCCGGGAGGTCTTCGAGCACCGCACGGTGGCCCGCCTCGCGGAGCTGGTCGAGGGACGGGACGCGGAGGACCGGGTGACGCTGCCCGAGCTGCCGGGCGGCGGCGTCGGACCGGCGCCGCTGCCGCCGACGGCGGCGCACGTCCTCGCCCTGGGCGGTGGCCTCGGCCGGTTCTGCATGTCCGCGCTGGTGACCCTGCCCCCGGACATCGACCGCGCGGGACTGGTCGCCACCGTCCAGGCGGTGCTGGACCGGCACGACGTCCTGCGCTCCCGGCTCGACCGGGCGCGGCCGGGCCTGCTGATCGGACCCGTCGGCAGTGTGGACGCCGGCCCGCTGGTACGGGACGCCGCGTACGACGAGACCGGGGTGCAGGCCGAGCTGGACGCCGCCGCGGACCGGCTGGACCCGGACGCGGGCGTGATGGCGCAGTTCGTACGGCTCACCTCCGGCACCGGACCGGAGCGGTTGCTGATCGTCCTGCACCACCTGGTCGTCGACGGGGTGTCGTGGCGGATCCTGCTGCCGGACATGGTGTCCGCCTGGCAGGCCGTCCGCGACGGCCGCACCCCCGGGCCGGCAGGAACCGGAACCTCGCTGCGCCGGTGGGCGCACGCACTGGCCGACGAGGCGCTCACCCCGGAACGGGTGGCGGAACTGCCCGTGTGGCAGGAGATCCTGCGCGCGGACGAACCGGTTCTCGGAGCACGGGAGCTGGACCGCACACGCGATGTCGCGGCCACCGTGGACACGGTACGGGTCCGGATCCCGGCGGACGTCACGGAGACCCTGCTGAACACGGTGCCCGCGGTGTTCCGCGGCGGTGTCGACGACGGGCTGCTGGCGGCCCTGGCCCTGGCCCTGGCCCGCCGGCGGCGGCGGACGCGGGACGGCGGGTCCGCGGCCCTGGTACGGCTGGAGGGCCACGGCCGGGCGGAGCACCTGGTGCCCGGCGCGGACCTGTCCGCGACGGTCGGCTGGTTCACCGCCATGTTCCCGGTACGCCTCGACATGGCCGGCATCGACCTGGCGGACGCGTTCGCCGGCGGCCCGGCCGCCGGCGAGGCGATCAAGGCCGTCAAGGAGCAGGTGCGGGCGGTGCCGGACCACGGCCTGGGCTACGGCCTGCTGCGCCACCTCAACCCCGGGACCGCCGCCGCGCTGGCCGCACTGCCGGAGCCGCGGATCGGGTTCAACTACCTGGGCCGGTCCTCCGCCGCGGACATCCCCGAGGACCTGCGCGGCCTGGGCTGGGCCCCGGACACCGCGCACCGGGACCTGATCGCCGCACCGGACGAGGACATGCCGGTGCTGTCGGCCCTGGAGATCAACGCGGTCGCCACCCACACCCCCGACGGCGACGAGCTCACCGCGTACTTCGCCTTCCCCACCGGTGTGCTCGCCCGCGAGGAGGTGACCGAGCTGGCCGGGCTGTGGGCGGAGGCGCTGACCGCTCTGGCCCGGCACGCCGCGGAACCCGGTGCCGGTGGACTGACCCCCGGCGACGCGCCCCTGGTCGACGTGGGCCAGAAGGAGATCGACGGCTGGGAGGCCCGCTTCGGCAGGCTCGCCGCGGTGTGGCCGACCACCCCGGCACAGTCCGGCATCCTCTTCCAGGCGATGCTGGCCGGAGCGTCGTTCGACCCCTACCACATACAGCTGGTGTTCCACCTGTCCGGAGAGGTCGACCCGGAGCGGATGCACCGGGCCGGGCAGGCGCTGCTGGAGCGCTACCCCAGCCTCCGCGCGGCGTTCGTCGACCGCGCGGACGGCGACGTCGTGCAGGTGGTTCCGGAGACGGTGACCCTGCCGTGGCAGCACCTCGACCTCACCGCGGCCGACGAAGCACAGCGCACCGCGGCCTTCGAACGGTTCCTGGAGCAGGACCGCACCCGCTACTTCGACGCGGACGACCCGCCGCTGCTGCGGCTGGCCCTCGTCGTCCTCGAACCCGACCGGCCCGAACTCGTGCTGACCGCCCACCACGCCCTCTACGACGGCTGGTCCACGCCCCTGCTCATGCGGGACCTGCTGCTGCTCTACGCCTCCGACGGCGATCCGGCCGGACTCCCGGGCACTCCCGACTACGGCCACTTCCTCTCCTGGCTCACCCGGCAGGACCAGGACCGGGCGGCACGGGCCTGGGCCGGCGAGCTCGACGGCGTCGAGGAGCCGACCCTGCTCGCCGCCGGCTCCACGGGCGCGGACGACGGCAGCCGCGACCAGACCGACGTCCCGCTCCCGCCCGACGCGGCGGACGCGCTGGTCCGCTGCGCCTCCGACCTGGGCATCACCGCCAACACCCTGGTCCAGGGCGCCTGGGCGCTGCTGCTCGGGCAGCTCACCGGCCGCCGGGACGTGGTGTTCGGCACCACCGTCTCCGGTCGGCCGCCCGCCGTGCCGGACGTCGAGTCGATGGTCGGCATGTTCATCAACACCGTTCCCGTACGGGTCACGTACGCGCCCGGCGACACCGTGGCCGAGGTCCTCAGCCGCCTTCAGGACCGGCAGTCCGGGCTGGTGGAGCACCACTCCCACGGGCTCGCGGAGATGCAGCGGTCCCTCGGTCTGCAGTCCCTCTTCGACACGCTGTTCGTCTTCGAGTCGTACCCCGTCGACCGGGAGGGCCTGAGCGCCGCCACCGACGCCGCGGGCGGCATCTCCTACACCGGCCTGCGCCCGTCCGCGGGCAACCACTACCCGCTCTGCCTGCTGGCGGCGGCCGACCCGCACCTGCAGCTCACCATCCAGTACGCGCCGGGCGTCTTCGACCGTGACACGGTACGGACGTACGCGGCCCGCCTCGTCCGGGTGCTGCGGCAGCTCGCCGCCGACCCCGGGCTGAAGGTGGCACAGATCGACATCCTGGAACCGGGCGAGCGCGACCGGATCCTGGCCCTGCCGGGCGACGGGGTCGCCGAGGCCGTGCCGTCCACGATCACCGGGCGCGTCGCGGCCCAGGTGGCGCGGACCCCGGACGCGGTCGCCGTGCGCGCCGGGGGCGAAACGCTGACCTACGCCGAGCTGGACGCCCGCGCCGAGCGGCTCGCGGCCGAGCTGACCGGGCGCGGGGTGGGCCCGGAGAGCGTGGTGGCCGTGGTCCTGCCGCGCACCGTGAACGCGGTCGTGGCCCTCCTGGGCGTGCTCAAGGCGGGCGGCGCGTATCTGCCCGTCGACCCCGCCTACGCCGCGGCCCGCCTCCGGCACGTCCTCCCCGGTGCCCGGCCTCGGCTGGTCCTCGCGGACGGCGGCACCCTGGCGCTCGTCCCTGCCACCGACATCCCCGTCCTCGACCTCGACACCATGGACCTCCCGGCCGCGGCACCGGACGGCACCGCCGCCGCGCCGGCCGCCGCGGCTCGGCCCGCGGCCGGCCCCGACAGCCTCGCCTACGTCGTCTACACCTCCGGTTCCACCGGCGTGCCCAAGGGCGTGGGCGTCACCCACACCACGGTCGTCAACGCCGTGGACACCATGGTCGCCCAGGCCGGGGCGGAGTCCGGCCGACGGGTCCTGGTCGCCGCCTCGTTCGGCTTCGACGTCGCCACCTTCGAGACCTTCGCCGCGCTCACCACGGGCGGCAGCGCCGAGATCGTCCGCGACGTGCTGGAGCTGGCCGAACGCGAGACCTGGGACGCCGACGTCATCTGCTCGGTGCCGTCTGCCTTCGCCGAACTCGTCGACCAGCTCGCCGACCGCATCGATCCGACGGCACTGAACATCTCAGGGGAAGTGCTGACCCCGGCCCTGGCGGCGCGGGTGCGCGCCCTCTGGCCCGACGCCCGCGTGATCAACAGCTACGGACCCAGCGAGACCTTCTACGCCACCGGACACCTCCTGGACCCCGGCGATCCGTACACCACCGGGGTCCCCATCGGACGCCCGTTCCCCGGCGTGCGCGCCTACGTCCTCGGCCCCGCCCTCACCCTGCTGCCCCCGGGCACCCCGGGTGAGCTGTACCTGGCCGGGGCCGGGCGCGGCTACCACCGTCAGGCCGGCCCGACCGCCGACCGCTTCGTCGCCGACCCCTACGGGCCTCCCGGCTCCCGCATGTACCGCACCGGTGACCTCGCCCGCCTCACCCCCGACGGGGAGCTCCACCACCTCGGTCGCATCGACACCCAGGTCAAGATCCGCGGCTACCGCATCGAACCCGGCGAGGTCGAAGCCGCCCTGACGACCCATCCCGGAATCGCCCAGGCCGCCGTGGTGACCCGGCAGACCGGCGACACCCGCTACCTGGCCGCCTACTACGTCCCCGCACCGGGCGGGGCCGAACCGGACCCGGCCGGGCTCCGGAACCACCTGGCGGAGCGGCTGCCCGACTACATGGTGCCCGCCGCGTACGTACCGCTGGACCGGCTGCCCCTGTCGCCCAACGGCAAGCTCGACCAGAAGGCACTGCCCGTCCCCGGCCGGACCCCCGCCACCCCCTTCCGGGCACCCCGCAGCGCCCGCGAGGAGGCGCTCGCCGGACTGTTCGCCGAGGTGCTGGGCCTGAGCCGGGTCGGCGTCGACGACAACTTCTTCACGCTCGGCGGGCACTCCCTGCTCGCCACCCGGCTGATCAGCCGGGCCCGCGCCGAGCTGGGGACGGAGATACCCATCCGCAAGATCTTCGACCTGCCGACCGTGTCCGCTCTCGCCGCGTGGACCGAGGCATCGGCCGTTCCCCTGCGCCCCAGTCTCCGCCAGATGACCGTCGAGGAGTGAGACCGTGATCCCGCTGTCGTTCGCACAACGCCGCATGTGGCTGACGCACCAGCTCGAGGGAGGGGCGGAGACCTACAACATCTCCCCGGCGTTCCGGCTGACCGGCCCGCTCGACCAGGGCGCCCTCGTCGCGGCGATCCGCGACGTCGTCGGCCGCCACGAGACCCTGCGCACCACCTATGTGACCGACGACGACGAGCCCCACCAGCGGATCCTGGCGGCGGCGGAGGCGCCGGTACCGGTGCCGGTGACGGACACGACCGCCGAGGACCTGCCCGGCGCGATCGACGCGGTCATCGCCCACCGGTTCGACCTGGCGGCCGAGATCCCCTTCCGGGCCCACCTGTTCCGCTGCGCGCCCGAGGAACACGTTCTGGTGCTGGTCATCCACCACATCGCCTCGGACGGCGTCTCCGGAGGGCCGCTGGCACGGGACCTGGCCGCCGCCTACACCGCCCGCCGCGACGGCCGGGCGCCGCAGTGGACGCCGCTGCCCGTGCAGTACAAGGACTACGCGCTGTGGCAGCGCGAACTGCTCGGCGACGTGACCGACCCGGGCAGTCTGGCGGCCGCGCAGATCGAGTACTGGCGCGCCGAACTGGCCGGGGTGCCCCAGCCGCTGAACCTCCCGCTGGACCGGCCGCGGCCCGCGGAGCGGAGTTCGCAGGGCGACGCGGTCGACATCGTGGTGGAGCCCGCGGTGGCGGCCGGACTCCAGAAGCTGGCCGACGAGCGCGGGATGACCATGGCGATGGTCCTCCAGGCCGCGGTGGGAGTGCTGCTCGGAAAGCTCGGGTGCGGGGACGACGTGACGATCGGCGGTCCGATCGCCGGGCGGACCGACGAGGCACTGGCCGATCTGGTCGGATTCTTCGTCAACACCCAGGTGCTGCGGGTCGACCTCTCCGGTGACCCTTCGTTCGACGATCTCCTCACGCAGGTCCGGGACAAGGCTCTGACCGCCTACGAGCACCAGGACGTGCCGTTCGAGACGCTGGTCGAGCAGATCAACCCGGAACGCTCCCTCGCCTACCAGCCGCTGTTCCAGGTGATGTTCGCCTGGCAGAACTTCGCGAAGCAGGACTTCGAACTGCCCGGCCTCAAGGTGGAGTTCGAGCAGTACCTCACCCAGACCGCGCTGTCCGACCTGTTCTTCAGCATCGCCATGGACGGCTCGGGCGCCCTGCGGGGCGACCTCCAGTACGCCACCCAGCTGTTCGACCGGGACACGGCCGAGGCGATCGTCTCCCGGTTCTCCCGGGTGCTGGAGCAGGTGGCTGCGGAT
>NZ_JBAGKH010000058.1:0-10359 GCF_036689765.1 Streptomyces poriticola | reverse complement strand
CCGCCGACGGCTCCCGCCCCGGTGCCTCGGCAGGGGACGGCCCCCGCCCTCACGTCTCGGCCGCCGGCGAGCCCGGGGATCCCGGACCACACAGCGACGCCTCCGGCGACTCCGGTCACCCCGGGGGCCCCGGCAGCCCTGGTGACTCCGGTCACGGCGGGGGTCCCGGACACGGGAGTCGCCCCGGCGACTCCGGTCACCGCGGCGCTCCCGCCCACCCAGGTCCCCCCGGCGACCCCCGCCGGGATCCGTCGCCCCACGCGGACGACACCGACCCCGACCCGGCCGGCTGCCCCGACCCGCCCGTGCAGGACGGCCCCCCGCCCCAGCCCGGTCCGGCCCCCGGCCCCCCGCCTCCGCCTCCCGGCCGGCCCTCCGCCCAGGACCGGCGGTCCCCGGCGTTCGGCCCCACCCCGGCCCCCGGTGACCCCGGCCGCGCCGACGCCGGCACCGAGCAGCGCCCGCCCCGGCGCACCCGGGAACCCGGCGGCGGGCTGCTCATGGGCCGCCCCTTCGGCGTGCCCGTCTACGTCGCCCCCAGCTGGTTCCTCGTCGCCGCCCTGATCACCTGGGTCTTCGGCGGCCAGCTCGACCGCGTCCTGCCCGAGCTCGGCGCCGCCCGCTACCTCGTCTCCCTCTTCTTCGCCGTCGCCTTCTACGGCTCCGTCCTCGTCCACGAGCTCGCCCACACCATCGCCGCCCTGCGTTTCAAGCTCCCCGTACGCCGCATCCAGCTGCAGTTCTTCGGCGGCGTCTCCGAGATCGAGAAGGAAGCCGAGACCCCGGGCCGCGAATTCGTCCTCGCCTTCGTCGGACCCCTGCTCTCCCTCGCCCTCGCCGGCGTCTTCTACCTCGCCCTGCAACCCGTCGAGCCCGGCACCGTCCCCGGCGTGCTGCTCGCCGGCCTGATGATCTCCAACCTGATCGTCGCCGCCTTCAACCTGCTGCCCGGACTCCCCCTCGACGGCGGCCGCATGCTCCGCGCCGTCGTGTGGAAGATCACCGGCAGACCCATGACCGGCACCGTCGCCGCCGCCTGGGTCGGCCGCGCCCTCGCCGTCTCCGTCCTCATCGGCCTGCCCCTGCTCACCCAGTCCGGGGCACTCGGCGCCGACGCCGTCGACAACGTCGGCATGGACACCGTCATGGACGCCCTGCTCGCCGCCATCCTCGCCGCGATCATCTGGACCGGCGCCGGCAACAGCCTCCGCATGGCACGCCTGCGCGAGCACCTCCCCGAACTGCGCGCCCGCAACCTCACCCGACGCGCCGTACCCGTCCCCGCCGACACCCCGCTCTCCGAGGCCCTGCGCCGCGCCAACGCCGCCGGAGCCCGCGCCCTCGTCGTCGTCGACGGCGACGGCAGCCCCGTCTCCCTGGTCCGCGAGGCCGCCATCGTCGGCGTACCCGAGCACCGACGCCCCTGGGTGCCGGTCAGCGGCCTCGCGGCGGACCTCACCGACGGCATGCACGTCTCCGCCGAGCTCTCCGGCGAGGAACTCCTCGACGCCCTGCGCGCCACCCCCGCCACCGAGTACCTCGTCGTCGAGAACAGCGGCGAGATCTACGGCGTCCTGTCCGCCGCCGACGTCGAGCGTGCGTTCGTCAAGGCGATGGCCCGCCCCAGCTGACCACCCGCATGGTCCGCGGCCCCCGCCGGGACCGGTACGCTGGTCACATGTCCGAACCGACCGGTGCCGCCCGCAGGCGCGGGCCCTTCAAGGTCGGGGACCAGGTACAGCTGACCGACCCCAAGGGCCGCCACTACACGTTCACGCTCGAGGCCGGGAAGAACTTCCACACCCACAAGGGTTCCTTCCCGCACGACGAACTGATCGGTGCTCCCGAGGGCAGCGTCGTCCGCACCACCGGGAACGTCGCCTACCTCGCGCTGCGCCCCCTGCTCCCCGACTACGTCCTGTCCATGCCCCGCGGCGCAGCCGTCGTCTACCCCAAGGACGCGGGGCAGATCCTCGCCTTCGCCGACATCTTCCCCGGCGCCCGCGTCGTCGAGGCGGGCGTCGGCTCCGGGTCCCTCAGCAGCTTCCTGCTGCGCGCCATCGGCGACCAGGGCATGCTCCACTCCTACGAGCGGCGCGCCGACTTCGCCGAGATCGCCCAGGCCAACGTCGAGCGCTACTTCGGCGGCCCGCACCCGGCCTGGCAGCTCACCGTCGGCGACCTCCAGGACAACCTGTCCGACACCGACGTCGACCGCGTCATCCTCGACATGCTCGCCCCCTGGGAGTGCCTGGAGGCCGTCTCCAAGGCACTCGTCCCGGGCGGCATCCTCTGCTGCTACGTCGCCACCACCACCCAGCTCGCCCGGACCGTCGAGTCCATCCGCGAGATCGGCTGCTTCAACGAGCCGACCTCCTGGGAGACGATGATCCGCAACTGGCACATCGAGGGCCTTGCCGTCCGCCCCGACCACCGGATGATCGGCCACACCGGTTTCCTGCTCACCGCCCGCCGCCTGGCCGACGGCGTGGAACCGCCCATGCGCCGCCGCCGCCCCGCCAAGGGCGCCTACGGCGAGGACTACTCCGGCCCCAACGCCGACGCGGGCACCGGCCGCTGACACGGAGGCACCGGCCGCCCGAGCGGCCCCGTGCCGCACACAACGCACCGACGCCGTGGTGGAGTTCCCGCACCCCGAAGGGAACTCCACCACGGCGTCCTGACCTTGACGCAAGCACATTCGGTACCCACCCCGGCGTTCCCCTGCACTGTGACGTGTGGCACGATGCTGGCCACCCCCACCGGCACAGCCCTCACAGGAGACACTCCTCGTGCAGCACCCCGCCGTTCCGGACCTCGCGCACACTCACACCCGGCCCATCCACTGGGTGGCCACCGCCACGGCCGTCGCCGCCGTCGTGGCGCTCTCCTCGGTCCTGCAGCCCGACGCCGCCACCGCCGCCCAGACGGCCGGCACCGAGACCCGGACCGCCCCCGCGCCCACCGCACCGCCCGACCCGGCCGGCGTCGACTTCCCGCTCCAGTGCGGCCCCGTCGCGGAGAAGGTGCAGAAACAGGCCTCCGGAGACCTCGACGGCGACGGCCGCCCCGAAACCGTGGCCGTGGTCCACTGCGACGCCCCCATGGGCACCCCACCCGACGGCGTCTACGTCCTCACCCACGGCCCGGACAACGCCCGGCCCCGCACCGTCGCCACCCTCGTCGCCCCCGTGGACCGCCGCACCGTCACCGACCTCACCGTGCGCGACGGCGCCGTACTCGCCACACTCCTCGGCTACTCCTCGGCCGACGTACCCAGTTGCTGCCCCGACGTGAAGGACGACGCGAAATGGCAGTGGCAGAACGGCGCGTTCATCCGCTCCACGCCCTCCCAGGCGCGCACCGTCTGACGCACCGGGACCCTCCGGAAGCGACGGCCCTGCTGTGAGAAATCAGACAACAGTCACGGAGCGTACGTAAGGAGCAGGGATTCGGTCACTCTGCGTCCGGACCGTACACCTCGGCCCTGTCCAGAATCCGACGCACATGGATGCACTCACCGGGACACTCCCGCGCCGAGTCGACCACATCCGTGAGAAGCGGCAACGGCACGGGTGTTGCCGCCCCCGGCTCCTGCAGAAGCTCCTCGTCCGCGCCCTTGACATAGGCCAGACCATCGATGTCCAGCTCGAACACCTCGGGCGCATACTGCGCACAGATGCCGTCACCGGTACAGAGGTCCTGATCGATCCAGACCTCCAGCGCCTCGCCGCCGACCCCGGCCTCCTGCTGCACGCTCATCTCTCCTGCCGCTTCCTGCGTCGAGCCCTTCGGGAATCCGGCCAGCTCTGACGGGTGTTGAACACTTCGACCCTACAGTCGCCTGGGTTCCCGACACGTTCCCTGGGTATTTCCCTGGCGTGAGGGAGAGCGCAAGGGTGAAGATCGGACACACCCCGACCGTCTTTGTGATCTAGGGGTTTCAATCGACACCCGCCCAGGTAGGGTCTGGAAGCGTCCAGCTCCCCTTGGAGGAGGTGAGGACCGTGGCAGCCCACGACGACGACATGAACCGCGGCATCCGCCCGGGACGCGGGTCCGACGACCCGACCGGGCAGATCGCCTACCTTGAGCAGGAGATCGCCGTCCTGCGACGCAAGCTCGCCGACTCTCCGCGGCACACGAGAATTCTCGAAGAGCGGATCGTCGAGCTGCAGACCAATCTGGCCGGCGTGTCCGCGCAGAACGAGCGACTCGCCAACACGCTCCGTGAGGCCCGGGACCAGATCGTGGCACTCAAGGAGGAGGTCGACCGGCTCGCCCAGCCACCGGCCGGCTTCGGCGTCTTCCTGCAGGCCAACGAGGACGGCACCGCCGACATCTTCACCGGCGGCCGCAAACTCCGGGTCAACGTCAGCCCGAGCGTCGAGCTCGACGAGCTCCGGCGCGGCCAGGAAGTGATGCTCAACGAAGCGCTCAACGTGGTCGAGGCCATGGAGTTCGAGCGGGCCGGGGAGATCGTCACCCTCAAGGAGATCCTCGAGGACGGCGAGCGCGCCCTGGTCCTCGGGCACACCGACGAGGAACGGGTGGTACGGCTCGCCGAGCCGCTGCTGGACGTCACCATCCGCGCCGGCGACGCCCTCCTGCTCGAACCCCGCTCCGGCTACGTCTACGAGGTCATCCCCAAGAGCGAGGTCGAGGAACTCGTCCTCGAAGAGGTCCCCGACATCGGCTACGAGCAGATCGGCGGCCTCGGCAACCAGATCGAGATGATCCGCGACGCGGTCGAGCTCCCCTACCTCTACCCCGACCTGTTCCGGGAGCACGAGCTGCGGCCCCCCAAGGGCGTCCTGCTCTACGGGCCCCCCGGATGCGGCAAGACCCTCATCGCCAAGGCCGTCGCCAACTCACTGGCCAAGAAGGTCGCCGAGGTCACCGGCCAGGCCGCCGGCAAGAGCTTCTTCCTCAACATCAAGGGCCCCGAGCTGCTGAACAAGTACGTCGGCGAGACCGAGCGGCAGATCCGCCTGGTCTTCCAGCGGGCCCGGGAGAAGGCCGGCGAGGGCACCCCCGTCATCGTCTTCTTCGACGAGATGGAGTCCCTCTTCCGCACCCGCGGCTCCGGCGTCAGCTCCGACGTGGAGAACACCATCGTCCCCCAGCTGCTCGCCGAGATCGACGGCGTGGAGGGCCTGCAGAACGTCGTCGTGATCGGCGCCTCCAACCGGGAGGACATGATCGACCCCGCCATCCTGCGGCCCGGCCGGCTCGACGTGAAGATCAAGATCGAGCGTCCGGACGCAGAGGCGGCCAAGGACATCTTCGGCAAGTACCTCACAGAGCGCCTCCCGCTGCACGGGGACGACCTCAAGGAGCACGGCGGCGACAAGGGCTCCACCGTTCAGGGCATGATCCAGACAGCGGTGGAACAGATGTACGCCGAGACCGAGGAGAACCGGTTCCTCGAGGTCACCTACGCCAATGGCGACAAGGAAGTCCTCTACTTCAAGGACTTCAACTCCGGCGCCATGATCGAGAACATCGTCGGACGCGCCAAGAAAATGGCGATCAAGGACTTCCTCGAAAAGAATCAGAAGGGCCTTCGCGTCTCCCACCTCCTCCAGGCCTGCGTGGACGAGTTCAAGGAGAACGAAGACCTGCCCAACACCACCAACCCCGACGACTGGGCCCGCATCTCCGGCAAGAAGGGCGAACGGATCGTGTACATCCGTACGCTCGTCACCGGAAAGCAGGGTGCAGACACAGGACGCTCCATCGACACGGTGGCCAACACCGGTCAGTACCTGTAAAACGCAGGCGGCTGCGGGTGCCCCTGGCGGGTACCCGCAGCCGACTGTTTTCAGGGCCACGGCTGGAGCAAGGCAATGACGCAAATGATCTCCCCACCAGCGCAAAGGCGTTCTAGGCTCTTCGGTACCGCCGAGTCGCGCAGTGCGGGGACGGGCACCGCACACGCAACCGAGCGCCAGCGGTACTTGAGCGGCGTCCACGACCGAGGCCGCCGCCGGGCAAGGAGGGCCGCATGACCGTACGGCGAGTAATGGGCATCGAGACGGAGTACGGGATCTCCGTCCCCGGCCACCCCAACGCCAATGCCATGCTCACCTCATCCCAGATCGTCAACGCCTACGCGGCGGCGATGCACCGGGCCCGCCGGGCCCGCTGGGACTTCGAGGAGGAGAACCCGCTGCGGGACGCGCGAGGCTTCGACCTCGCCCGCGAGGCCGCCGACGCCAGCCAGCTCACCGACGAGGACATCGGCCTGGCCAACGTCATCCTCACCAACGGGGCACGGCTCTACGTCGACCACGCACACCCCGAGTACAGCGCACCCGAGGTCACCAACCCCCGGGACGCCGTCCTCTGGGACAAGGCCGGCGAACGGATCATGGCAGAAGCCGCCGAACGAGCAGCCCAGCTCCCCGGCGCCCAGCCCATCCACCTGTACAAGAACAACACCGACAACAAGGGCGCCTCCTACGGCACGCACGAGAACTACCTGATGAAGCGGGAGACCCCCTTCTCGGACATCGTGCGCCACCTCACCCCCTTCTTCGTCTCCCGCCAGGTCTTCACCGGCGCCGGCCGAGTCGGCATCGGCCAGGACGGCCACGAACACGGCTTCCAGCTCAGCCAGCGGGCCGACTACTTCGAGGTCGAGGTCGGGCTGGAGACCACCCTGAAGCGCCCGATCATCAACACCCGCGACGAGCCGCACGCCGACGCCGAGAAGTACCGCCGGCTGCACGTGATCATCGGCGACGCCAACCTCTCCGAGATCTCGACGTATCTCAAGCTGGGCACCACGTCGCTGGTCCTGGCCATGATCGAGGACGGCTTCATCGCCGTCGACCTCGCCGTCGACCAGCCGGTACGGACCCTGCACCAGGTCTCCCACGACCCGACCCTGAAGCGCCTGGTCACCCTGCGCAGCGGCCGCACGCTCACCGCCGTACAGCTCCAGATGGAGTATTTCGAGCTGTCCCGCAAATACGTCGAGGAACGCTACGGGGCCGACGCCGACGACCAGACCAAGGACGTCCTGACCAGGTGGGAGGACACCCTCAACCGCCTGGAGAACGACCCGATGAGCCTGGCGGGCGAGCTGGACTGGGTCGCCAAACGGGAACTCATGGAGGGCTACCGCCGCCGTGACGGCGTCGACTGGGACGCACCCAGGCTCCATCTGGTCGACCTCCAGTACGCCGACGTGCGCCCCGACAAGGGCCTCTACAACCGTCTGGCGGCCCGCGGGCGCATCAAGCGCCTCCTGGACGAAACAGAGGTCGAGCAGGCCCGCACCAAGCCTCCTGAGGACACCCGCGCGTACTTCCGCGGACGCTGCCTGGAGCAGTACGCCGACGACGTGGCGGCGGCCTCCTGGGACTCGGTGATCTTCGACCTGCCGGGCCGGGACTCGCTCCAGCGGGTGCCAACCCTGGAACCGCTTCGCGGAACGCGAAATCACGTAAAGGAGCTCCTGGACCGCTGCCGCACGGCAGAAGACCTGGTCAGGGTCCTCTCCGGCAACTGAGCACGGCGTGAGCCGAGCAGGCCGGGAGCGGGCCGGGCAGGCCGGGCGGGGTGGAAAGTCCCGCGCCCGGGAATCATCGAGGTGGTCCCCGTACGTTGGAGCAACTGCGGGGCCGTTGTCGGACCCGGGGAGTAGGGTCTGATCTTGACCGAGCAACTGTGTCGGGCGAACCGAGCGGGGTGAGGGTTATGGCGACCAAGGACACCGGCGGCGGACAGCAGAAGGCCACGCGTTCCACCGAGGAGGTCGAGGAGCAGGCGCAGGACGCGCAGGCCTCCGAGGACCTCAAGGAGCGCCAGGAGAAGCTCAGCGACGACGTGGACTCCGTCCTGGACGAAATCGATGACGTACTCGAGGAGAATGCCGAGGATTTCGTGCGCTCCTTCGTCCAGAAGGGTGGAGAGTGATTTCTCCTTCGATTCAAAGATGACGGGGTGGGTGCTTGTCGCAGGGAGATGGCGTGAAGCGCTGCTCGCGGTGTCAGCAACACAAGCCGCGGGCGGCGTTCGCCAGCAACAAGTCGATGCGTGATGGCCTCCAGGCCTACTGTCGGGAGTGCCGGGCGGAGTACCAGCAAGCCGGTCAAGTGGCCAGGGGCAGAGATGTGCGGCCGCGGGTCCGGACGTCTGAGGGCCACGAGTTCCGCCGCTCCCGCGGCCAGGTCGAGCCCCACAGTGGTCGGCACCGGAGCGCAGCGGCCTGCGACGGCTTGGCGACACGCTGCAGGACATCCTGTGCAGCCCAGGGGCGAGAGGACCATCTGGGGCGGAAGTACGGCCTCACGGCATCCGAGCGTGATCAATTGATCGCGTCCCAAGGGGGCGTCTGCTGCACATCTCCGGCGGCTCTGCCCGAGCATGTGGATCACTGCCACGAGACGGGTAGGGTCCGTGGCGTACTGTGCTTCAGCTGCAACGCAGCGCTGGGGCAGTTCAAGGATCGGCCCGATGCCATATGGCGGGCTGCCGCATACGTGGAAGGAATCGCGTGGAAGCCAACACTCGTAGCACCGGGCGTCTACCAGCTGCCTTCCTGACGCCAGGATCCTCTTCGTTCATGGACTTCCTCGGTGAGCACCAGCCGGAGCTGCTCCCGGGCAACCGGCAGCTGCCGCCGGTACAGGGCGTGGTCGAGGCACCGCACGGCACGACGATCGTGGCCGTGACCTTCCCCGGCGGTGTGGTGCTCGCCGGTGACCGGCGGGCCACCATGGGAAACGTGATTGCGCAGCGGGACATCGAGAAGGTGTTCCCGGCCGACGAGTACTCGGCGGTGGGTATCGCCGGTACGGCCGGCCTGGCCGTCGAGATGGTGAAGCTGTTCCAGCTGGAGCTGGAGCACTTCGAGAAGGTCGAGGGCGCGCAGCTGTCGCTGGAGGGCAAGGCGAACCGGCTGTCGACCATGATCCGGTCGAATCTCGGCATGGCGATGCAGGGTCTGGCCGTGGTGCCGCTGTTCGCGGGGTACGACGTGGAGCGGGACAAGGGCCGGATCTTCTCGTACGACGTGACGGGTGGTCGGTCGGAGGAGCAGGGCTTCGCCGCGACGGGGTCGGGTTCGCTGTTCGCGCGCGGTGCCATGAAGAAGCTGTACCGGGACGACCTGAGCGAGGAGCAGGCGACCACACTGGTGGTGCAGGCCCTCTACGACGCGGCGGACGACGACTCGGCGACCGGTGGTCCCGACGTCGCGCGCCGGATCTATCCGATCGTCACCGTGATCACCGAGGACGGCTACCGTCGGCTGACGGAGGAGGAGTCCTCCGGGATCGCCCGTTCGGTGCTGGAGCGGCGGCTGGAGCAGCCGGACGGTCCGCGGGCTGCGGTGCTGTAGCCGTCGCGGGCGTGGTTGCTTTGTTGTCAGGTGGTCCAGTGACTTCGACAGAAAGGGACGGATAACCGGTGTCGACGCCGTTCTATGTCTCACCCCAGCAGGCGATGGCCGACCGGGCGGAGTACGCCCGGAAGGGCATTGCCCGGGGGCGCAGTCTGGTTGTGATGCAGTTCGCCGACGGCATTGTGTTCGTCGGGGAGAACCCGTCCCGTGCGCTGCACAAGTTCAGCGAGATCTATGACCGGATCGGCTTTGCTGCCGCCGGTAAGTACAACGAGTACGAGAATCTGCGGATCGGTGGGGTGCGGTACGCCGATCTGCGGGGTTACACGTACGACCGCGAGGACGTGACCGCGCGGGGTCTGGCGAACGTCTACGCGCAGACGCTGGGCACGATCTTCTCGAGTGCGGGGGAGAAGCCGTACGAGGTGGAGCTGGTCGTCGCCGAGGTGGGGGAGACGCCGGAGGGTGATCAGATCTACCGGCTGCCGCATGACGGGTCGATCGTGGATGAGCACGGTTCGGTGGCGGTGGGTGGTAACGCCGAGCAGATCAGCGGATTCCTGGATCAGCGGCATCGGGACGGGATGACGCTGGCGGAGGCGTTGCAGCTGGCGGTGCAGGCGCTGTCGCGGGACACCAACGGGAGTCAGCGGGACATCCCGGCGGAGCGGCTCGAGGTGGCGGTGCTGGACCGGACGCGTCCGCAGAAGCGGAAGTTCAGGCGGATCGTGGGGGGCCGGTTGTCGCGGCTGCTGTCAGCGGGCGAGGCTTCGGGCGCGGAGGCCGGGGCTGAGACCGAGGAGGACGGCGAGGAGTAGGCCGCGGGGGCTGCGGGGTGCCTCCGGCGGTTCGGTGGGGGTGGTCGGTGGTCGGAGTGCGGGTGCGATGCCTGCGGCGGTTTGGTGGCGGGTGCGGTGCCTGCGGCGGCCTGTGCGGGTGGTCGGGGGTGCGCGTTGTGCCTGCGGCGGCCTGTGCGGGTTGGGTGGGGGTGCGGGTTGCGCGCT
>NZ_JBAGKH010000057.1:0-10609 GCF_036689765.1 Streptomyces poriticola | reverse complement strand
CACTCTGCAACGGTGTTGTGTGCAGACGACTGCGGACATCCGTGTACGCGACTTCGGACAACGACGATCGGGCGTCACATGCACGCAGCCAGAGTGTCAGGGTGCGGGATGTGGCTGCGTGCACGGCTCTGGGCTCTCGCTCGCGGTCGGATGCCGTTCGTATTCCTACCGGTGGGGCTGTCAGTCCGGCACCGTACGGTGTTCGTATGGCGAAAGACGGTAACCGGCCGAGCAACCCCGACGTCCTGCTCCGAGCCGTCAGGAAGATTTTCGGCGAGGCGTGTCTGGCGTGCGGTACGACCCGGCCGCGTCCGGAGATGGCGCACATCCGTAACTGGCCGGCGATCCGTCAGGATGCGGCGGGCAAGCTTGAGCGGTTGCCTGACCGGTTCACGCACATCGCCGAGCAGCGCCGCTACGGCCTGTTCCACCACCTCGGCAACGTGGTGCCCCTCTGTCCGAACCACCACACGTTGTTCGACGGCAACTACCCCGAACTCGACGAGCCCAAGGTCCGCGCCCTGCGCGACGTGGCCCTGCACCGTCCGGACGTCCTCACCCGCGTGATCGAGTTC
Organism: Streptomyces poriticola; assembly: GCF_036689765.1. Taxonomy (NCBI): domain Bacteria; kingdom Bacillati; phylum Actinomycetota; class Actinomycetes; order Kitasatosporales; family Streptomycetaceae; genus Streptomyces; species Streptomyces poriticola. Next base: position 10,034 of record NZ_JBAGKH010000057.1, on the reverse strand, counting down.
ATCTGCGACGAGCTGCGGGGACGCCCCAACCGCTGCGTCCACAAGGACGCGGACGGCCGCCGCGAGCACACCCGCACCACCGACCTCATGGCCCTGGCCGTTCCCTTGTCCTGGGTACAGAACGGCTTCCGCCTGGGCCTGGACCTCGGCGACCCCCAACTCGTCGTCGACTGTTCCTCCGGCACCCAGCACTACCACGTAACCCTCGACCAGGCAGTCGTGGACCACTGCGCCGGCCACAGCCGCCAGTGCGTGAAGGCCGCAGCCGTGGCCCCGTAGAGGACCGTGGGAAGATCACCAGGGTGTGGCCGACGATGTTGCGGCCGACCGACCCCCATTCAGCGGTGAGGCCCAACGGATCGGACTACGGCCTGTCAAAACTTCTGACAGCAATACCGGTTTCCTGATCCGTTCCTACTCGGACCCCAGAGACCGCGAACGCCGCTGGTTGCTTCTAGTGGTGCCCCTCGTGGTGTCCTTCCTGGCGCCTCCCGTAGTGCCCTGCTTGGTGCCCCTCGCGTTGCTTCGACTGGTCGGCCGTTGGCGTTCGGATGCGCGGCTGACCAGGTCGACAAGGGGCGGATACGAGCTGGGCTGGTGGCCGACTGCTTCGCTACGGAGGGTCTGCGGGCGAAGCGGAGTACAGACCCGTGCCGCGTCTGCGGCGGCCGCACGTCAGGCCTGCCGGTGCCCGGACTCCGTCCAGCGCACTCGCCGACCGGGGTCGTGGACGGGACGCCACACGGGTGCGGAGGGGCCGTGCTGGAGCAGGTCGGCCAGCTGCGCCGCGAGGACGGGGACGTCGTACGGGAAGCGGGCCAGCAGCCCGACCGCGGCGCGCAGGGCGCGGATCCGGTTCTCGACACCGGCCGGGCCGGTGCCGTCCAGGACGAACAGGAGACGGGGGAAGAGCGGGTAGCGCCGCCGCCACTCCTCCACCGCCGGTTCCTGGAAGGTCGGCCGGCGCCCCGGGACCACGGGCACGTAGCGGTGGAGGCGCTCGTACGCGGTCAGCTTGGCGGCCAGGCGCTCGGGCCCCATCGTGGCCCGGTCGACTTCCACGAACGCCCGCAGCATCGAGCCGTTGTCCCCGTCAGCGGGACCGCGCCGGTAGTACAGGAGCGCGTCCGGGATGACGGCCTCGCCGCTCCCGACCGGATGGTGGACCTCGGGGAGCCAGTCCAGCGGCTCGCACACATCGCCGCGGCGGCGGGCGTCCTCGAGGAAGACCAGCGCGGTCTCGGTCACGGTCAGCGTGTGGCCGGCCTTCAGCCGAACAGCGGTCGGATCGGACACCGTCCTCGAGGGCCGGTGCCCGCGCAGCTCGGGCCACTCGCAGGCAAGCTGCACGCCGTACGAGGTCGGGAACCACACCCGGGTCCGCCCGGCCTGCGGCAGCGTGATGCGGTCGACCAGCCCCTCCTCCCGCAGCCGGGACAGCCGCCGCCGCGTCTGCTCGATCCGCACCTCGGGCGCGATCACCCGGTGCAGCTGTCCGGTGGTGGCCATCCGGTACTGCGCCAGCACCCCCAGCGCCAGCCGGTCCCCGCTGCCCGCGTCCACGCCGATCATCACGGCCCCGCCCACTTCCCTGCCGGTGCGGCACCGGCCTGCCCGGCGCCGCGCGTACCCGGTCACGACAGCAGCCGGCCCCGACCAGAGCCCCGACCACGAAGGCCCGACCACGGTCACGAAGCGACAACACCGCCGTGGACCAGGCCCACATCCCCGCCGACAACCCGTCCGACAACCGCCCGCGCCCTCTGCCGCGCCCTTCCGTGAATCCGCAGGTCACCATGCCTGGTCCGGCCGTGGTCGGGAGGCCGACATCCCCTCTACGCCCCCGAGTCCACGCCCCACAGCAGGAAGAAAAGAGAAGTGGGTGGGTGGGACAGGCCCCGGGCGGCGGGCGAGGGGATCGGGTGCCGCCGGTGTTCCTCGCGCGCGACGGCGGGGCCGCGCGCGCCGCCGGGCAGACGATCGCCGGTCCGAGGGTGCGCCGGGGTGGAGATCTCCTACGGCTTCTTCTCCAGCAGCTTGGTGGTGTTCACACGGTCTGTGTCGATGAACGGGTTGGTGGTGACATCGAGGCCGAAGAGGGCGTAGATGTGACGCAGCGCTTCGTAGGCGTCGCGTTCCGGGTCGCCCAAGGCCTTCCAGCGGTGGTTCCAGTCGCTGCTCGTGGCCAGCTGGGGGGCGCCCCAGAACGGGAAGGCGGGATCGTCGCCGGGGGCGAGCGTGCACCCGGGGTCCTCGGTGAAGCCCGAGGCGACGATCCGGTGTGTCCAGTCGCCCTCGACCAGAGGAAGGACGTGCGGGTCGACCAGCCGGAAGTACTCCAGTGTCATTTCGGTCAGGACGAACACGCTGATCCTGCGCGGCCCGCCGTCGTTGCTGCGGCCCAGGGCCCAGCCGAGCATCTCCGAAGTCGCCGCCGCGGCCCCGGTGACCGTGCCGTCCGACTCGATCAGCAGCCCGCGACGGGGAGCGTCGGCCAGCAGCAGACCGCCCTCGCGCGGTTCCGGCCGCTTGTATGCCGAGGACCAGTTGAAGGCGTGGGCGCCCCGGAGCGTGTCCTGGTTGCTCAGGAGGTCCCGCAGGCCGCCGTCGGCGTACATACCGGGAACGAGCCCGCGCGGATGATCGGGGACGCTCTGGAAGAAGAGCACCGGCGTCTCCTCCATCTCCAGTGCGGTGCGCAGGTCCTCCCGGGCCCTGGCACGGTCCGCGGCCGGGACGGCCGGTACCACCGGGACGGGGCTTCGCCGTGTGCGCAGGCCGTCGTTCATCAGCCGGTACACATCGTCCGGCGGGAGGTGGGCCGTGTTGTCGCCGTTGCGGATCGGGATCGTCCAGCTGCCCTTGATGAACTGGCCGTTGTCGTTGGTCCCGCGGGTGACGAGTGCCCAGCGCTCGGACTCGGCCAGCGCCGGAACCTCGATCACGAAGTAGTGTCCCGACGTCTCCGGGTCGTCCTCGGGGTGGTCGAACCAGAAGAACTTGGCCTTGAGCAGCGGGCGCACGTACTCGGTGAGGACGTCCTTGTAGGAGTCGATGTTCACCAGCTTCTTGTCGAAGGGCGTCACCTTCTCCGCGACCTCGTAGAGCTCGTTGGTCCGCTTCTTCGCCTTGAAGCCGCACACGATCAGGCCGCCGCCGGCGTTCGCGAACGCGGCGACGTCCTTGGCGAGCTCGAACTTGCCCTTGTCGGTGCTCAGGTCGTACGGCCCCTTGGGCGAGGCGCTCTTGAAGTCGACCCACTCGCTCTCCGGCGTGCCCACGATCTCGTACGGCTGCTGAGCGGTGAGGTAGGAGATGAGCTGGACCATGCTGTCGGCGGCCATGCCGCCGGAGCCTACGCGCCCCCGGGCGTCGCCCGCACGCCGTATCGCGGCGTGCACTGAAGTGCGGGACCCCTCGCCCGGCGAGGGGCTGTGGGCCGCCGATGGCCCTTTCCGCCGCGCTGTCGGCGACCCCGGCACCGGGGCCGCCGACAGCGGTGTACGACGGGATCAGCGGGTGCGCCGGGTCAGCGCTGCTGGATCCACCAGATGATCCACCCGGTCGCGCTCGCGCCCAGGGCGCCGGCGGCACCGCGGACGATCCCGTAACCCGCCGTACGGGCGAGAGAGCGCAGGCGACGGCGGCGGCCGCCGTCCAGGAGCCGCTTCACCCGGTCCCGGAGCCGGGATCCGATGCGGTGCAGCGTGCCGTTGTGCTGGTGATGCCGGGTCGACGCCGGCCGGTCGGTGCCCGTAGGCTCGTTGAACATGCTGATGGTGCCCTCCTCGGGGAGTGACTGTCGGTTTCTTCACTGGGCGGCTCCCTGCTGGAACAGGGGGCCGTCGCCCGTTTGCGGGGCGGCGGCCTGCGCCGTACCCGGCCCCGTGCGGGGCCGGGGGCTGTGGGGCCGGAGATGCCGTGGCTCCCCGGCGGTGCTCAGCGGGAGGCCAGCGCCCTGGCGAGCACCGGGACACCAGGGCCGATCCGCAGCGCGGTGCTGGCGGCTCCCTCGGGGGTCCAGGCGGCCTCCGCCGCCTCCCGGTCCTTCTTGTTGACGTTCAGGTCGAACGGCGAGGCGAGCGCCCAGCGCACCCGGGTGTTCTGGCCGAAGACGGAGGCACTGTCCAGGAACTGCTCGGAGACGAACTCGTACAGCAGGCCCTTGTCCTTCAGCTCCGCGATGCCGCGGTTGACGGTCGACGGGGAGACGCCGTACCAGTCCGCGAACTCCCGGTCCTTGCGCATGATGATGGAGAAGGGGCTGCGCATGGCCATGAAGATGAACAGCATCGCCTTCGCCGGCATCGACAGCGTCTTGTAGTAGTGCTGCTCCCAGTACGCGAAGGGCACCCTGAAGTAGGTGTCCTTGCGCGTGCCCTGGTCACTGCCCGACGGCAGCGAGTACGGGGCCCCGGATCCGTCCTCCAGCAGCTTGGTGATCCGGGTCATCCGGCCGTCCGGGGCGGTGCTGATCAGCTTCAGGTCCTTCAGCCGCGCCAGGTGCCGGGAGACCGCGGCGCTCGCCGTGCCGTTGGTGGCGAACGAGATCCCCGTCGCGCGACCCCAGGTCTCCGACCGCGCGGTCACCCCCCAGTCGGCGCTCGCGGTGACGCAGTGGATCAAGAGGAAGAGCTCCAGCCGCTCGGGGCTGCGCAGCAGCTTGGGGAACGGGCCGGGCCGCGTGACCAGACGCAGGCCGGGCTCGGCGTCCTGGACGAACGCGCGCCGGATGGGGACGGCACGGCCGGAGCGCTTGGACTGGTCCAGGAGCATCCGTATCGTGTCGTCCTGGCCCACGGGCTTCTGCCGCTGCAGCACGGTGAGTTCGCTGTTCACGCTCCCCATAATGCGTCGGCGCAGGCACAGTTCGGGCACCGATACCCGGTGCGGGCGGTCGGCCCGGCTCCCGCTCAGACCGGGTTATCGGAGAACCTGTGAACACTGTGACGCCAGTTGGAAGCCACGGTTTCCCCGGATGCGCTGGTGGGCGCCTGTCCAGCGGCTTGGAGTGTTAACGCTTCAGATGTTGATCTCTTCTGCTTCAGATCCCGTCACTTGACAATTCCAACTCGCGACTTCGTGCACGGAAGATGACAGAACGGGTGCCGGTCGGCCCGCCTCCAGGCGCAGGAGCGCGGTCGGTGTTCGGCAGTTGCCTCACCACCGCGAGCAGCACGGGACCCCGAGCTTCGAAAGGCCCGGGGTCACCTGGGGAACGGTCAGTGACCGGCTCAGTAGGAGTCCTCCCGTTCGGAGGGCGGCCCGTACTGCTCGATCAGGTCGCAGGTGCAGGCGCCGCCCTCGTACAGCACCGTGTCGCACTCGTCATGGTGATGCCGTACCCGTGGCCGCTTCGGCGGGGCGGCCGACGCGGGAGGCTGGTCGGTCCCGGCCCGGGCGGCGGCGCGGAGCTCCTGGTCCACGACGGCGGAGGCGATCTCGTCCTTGCGCCACTGCTCGGGGGAGTTGTGGCGTACCAGGCCGCCCGCGTAGGCCATGCGCAGCAGTTCGGCCTTGGTGTGCTTCCGGGTCAGCTCGGTGAGGCGTTTCATGCGCGCCAGGCCGCGGGCCGCCTCGGCTTCGCGCTCCTGGTCCGTCATCGCGTCGGCGTCGCGCTGCTCCGGCACGGACGTCTCCGTCGGCGCCGGCTGCTCGGAGCCTCCGTCCGTGGGGGCCGGGGCGGCGGGTGCCGGGCCTGCCCAGTCGACGCCCAACGCGGCCAAGGCGGCGAGCTGTTCGGCGCTGAGCTTGTCCCGCCTCGCGCGGGTGTTCGATACCCACACGCCCAGCTTCACGGTCACCGGCTCCGCCTCACCGTCGACCGCGATCTCTTCGCTGGCCCCGCGCGGCACCGGCCGGTGGGCGCCTTCCCGCTCCACCCACTGCGCGAGGGCCTGTACGCCTCGCTGGAACGCCTGTTGGGCCTTGCTCGGGCCCTTCGTCGACCGGGCGGCCGCCGGGGCGGGAGACGGCGCCTCAAGCGGCTGTACGCCCAGCCTGGAGAGGCGCTCCTGCTGCTCGGTGGACAGCTGCGCCCAGGTGCTCGCCTCGCGCTGCCGCGCGAGCCACTTGCCCAGGTCGTCGCCCTCGAACAGAACACCCGGCTGGATGGCCGGCAGGACGCCGTCGGCGTCGACCAGGTCCGCGAGGACGCGGTAGTGCCGCTGCCAGTCGAGCGGCCACGGGCAGTCCCAGTCCGGGTCGATCGCCGCCAGCTGCGCCGCCCGCACCGCGGCGCGCTCGGGGTCCTTCCCGAGGCCGCCCTTGCGGCGGAGATTGGCCGCATGCTGCCCGACGGGCACCATCGCCTCGCCCTCGCCCCACACCTGGTCCTGACGGGGGGCGAGATGCCCGGTGGCCCGGTGGAACGAGCGCAGCGCGGCGAGCTTGTTCTCCCATGCCTCCTCGCCCGGTTCCCACACCATCCCGGCCTCTTCGGCGTCCAGCAGCTCCTTGCGCCGCTCCTCCAGCTCCCCGGCCCGCAGCGCCTTCCGCTGCTGGTGGACCCAGCGCCCAAGGGGAAAATCTTTCGTGACCCCGACCGGGGTCTCCGTGTCGTAGGGAACGGCGTACAGGCCGGTGATCTCGTTCTCCGCCCGCCAGCGGAGCAGGGCCTGGTAACCCTCCAACCAGACGAGGCTGTCCGGCCGGTAGACGCGGGTGCGCAGGAACGCGGCGATCGTGGCCGCGTCCCGGGGAGTGCTGAAGTGGAGCAGAGCGGATTCGGCGGCGGCCTGGGTGTCGTCGTGCTCCTGGTCCTCGCCGTCACCCGCGCCGTCGGCGCCGATGATCTGGCCGTTCTCGTCGCGCTGGACGTGGACCTTGCGCTTGCCGCTGGTGAGGGCGCGTGAGGCGAGCTGCTCAACGAGTCGTTCATCGTGACTGCGGAGCCCTTGCAAAACGGCTACAAGGGGGCGAAAACTGGCGCTGGCGACCATGTCGGTCGGGTCCTCGTTCGGCTCCAGGAAGATCGGCACGATGATCCTGGCCACCTTGGTGGAGCCGTCCCGATTCAGCCGGAGGGCGCGGCCGATGTTCTGCACGATCTCCACCTGGGAGCCGCGGGTGTCCGCGAAGCAGATCGCCTCCACACCCCGCTCGCCCGTGATGTCCACGCCTTCCCCGAGCACGCGAACGCTCGCGAGGAACGCCCTGTGCACGCGCCGGTTGCTGGCGTCGATGCCGTTGGCGAACTGGCGGATCTTCTCGCGCCGTTCGGCGACGGTGTGGTCGCCGCACAGCCACGCCGACCACACCCGGTCCGGGGGTACGTGGCGGCCGGCCTCCAGGCCGTAGAACTCCGCGTCGATCGAGGACGCGGGGAGCGCCTTCTCCGCCTTGACCATGGTCTCGTCATCGGTCTCGGTGACGTACAGCTCTGCAGCGGTCTTCGGCAGCGCGTCCGCGAACGCGGCGGCCTCTTCCACCTTCTGGTGGAACGTCATGACCGTACGCAGGTTGTACGCCGCGGCGTGCTCCAGGAGCGCGGTCTGCAGCAGGGCCAGGCGCCGGCCCCGCAGTGCCTCCTCCGACAGCCCGAGGACGGGGGAGGGGTCGCGGATCTCCAGGACGTCGATCTCGAACGCGGCGAGGATCTCCCGCTCGATCGCCTCCGAGAGCCCGAGTTCGGCCAGCCACGGCCCGTAGGTCTGCGAGTCCTGGCCCATCGACGCGATCTCCAGCTCCTGGCCGTCCTTCCCGCGCTGCGGCCGGGGCGAGGCCAGGATGCGCGGGGTGGCGGTGAGGTACAGCCGGAAGTCGGCGGGGATGCGGGCGTTGTCGTGGATCGCCGCCCAGGGACGGCCAAGATCACCGGCGGTGCCGTGGGCCTCATCCACGATCGCGAGGTCGAAGCCGGCCATGCGCTGCCCGTACAGGCGCTCTCCGCCCGCCAGAGCGGCCTCCAGCGGCCCGCGAGTGCGTCCCTGGCCCGTCGGGTCCTCGAAGTCCTCGCGGTCCACGAGAGAGGAGTACGTGGCGAACACGATGACCGGCCCATGGGCAGCCCACAGGGCGAGCTGGATCGGGTTGGTGGTGGTGCGCACCCCCAGCCCGTTCAGCACCGGGTCGTTCTCCAGCGAGCACACCGCGACCATGGGGGAGCGGTGCCCCACCGCGCGCCACGCCTGGGCGGTCTGCACGAGCAGGTCCAGGGTCGGCACGGTCACGAGGATCCGGCCGTCCGGGAAGCACTCCAGCGCACTCGCGGCAGCCATGATCGTTTTTCCGGAGCCGGTCGCTGACACGATCGTGCCACGGGCACCCTGAGGGGGCACAGATGACCTTGCAGGGAATCCCACCCACCTACGAAAGGCCGACTTCTGATCGACCTGGTGTTTCTTGAGTGGAATCCTGCTCATCGTCCGTCCTTTTCACCCGTGTCGTACAGCCAGCTGTCGTGAAGCCTTTCCAGCGTGGTTTCCTCCTGGCCGTGCTTTGCCCAGATCCCTTTGAGCCAGAGCGGGGTCGTTTCGATCCTCTCGCACAGCACGAAGCAGCCGGGTAGGTCGATCAGCACGAGCTCGCCCGCGAACATGCCGCCGGGCCCGTAGCGGCGCCACAGCCGCTCCAGCCGCGCCCGGTGCTCGCGCAGGTAGGCGTCCAGTGTCTGCGGGTAGGTCTCCGGCTCCGCCAGGTGCACGGTCCGCAGGGCGATGTCCACGAGCTCCTGGGACGACTCGTGGTCCCACTGCTCGGAGCTGGTGCCGGTCACGGCGGCGTAGTGCTGCTCGCACACGGTGAGGACGCGCTCGATGAGCTCCGCCGGCGGCTCGCTCTCCTCGCCACGAAGGGAAGGCCGGCCGACACCCGTGTGCCGATCGGGCAGGGCGCGCAGTTCTCCGGTGCGGGCGCGTGCCTCCACCAGGTCCAGGCCGTGGTCGGCGAGGTGGGCCAGGAGCAGGCGGGACAGGACCTCTCCGTCCCGGGCGTGCAGCTGAGCGTTGTCCTCTCCGCTGTCGGGGGAGACGATCGCGCGAGTGAGGACGGTGTCGATGAAGAACTCGGACAGAGCGCCGATCAACTCCGGGCGGGCAGATGCCGGCTGGTCGGCCAGGGCGGCAACAGCGGCGTCCATGACCGCAGTGAGGAACAGCCCGCGAGCGGCCTGCAGTTGACGCGCCTCGCTCTGCGGGCTCTCCTCGACGGCCTCCACCACGCGGTACAGGCCCTGGTCCCCGTACAAGCCACCCGGCTTCTCCTTCGCCCGGCGCACCTTCGCCACGGCCTCCTCAACGGACCGCGCGTAGGTGTAGTTCGTCACCACCGAGGCCCCGGGTGCGCCGGATCAGTCCGCTGCGCCACGACCCGATAGCGGATCAGCTCGGAATCGGGCTCCACCGCCCCACCGTCCGCACCTTCCTGACGGTCCCGCAGCGCCTGGCGCCAGACTCGGAGGAGTAGACGTCCCACCCCGTGCCGCCCATCAAGTTCCAGATGCGCCGCAGCTCGTTCCGCCGAACAGCAGCCAGCCGCTCCTCCGTACTGAGCGGCCTCGGCTGGCCTTCGCGGCTTTCCAAGCCACCAGCAGCCACCAGCCGCTCGTGAATCTGCTCCGCCGTCAGTCCGGTAACCTCATGCTGGATTTCCTCCCGCGCCTTGAGGCGCATTTCGACGCTCAACGAATTCAAGTCGTCCCCTCCTTCGCGACCCCGCCAGGGTGGTTGGGGGGTGTCTCATGTTTCCGCCAACAGTACATGCTGCATCAACCTGAGGTCACGCGGTACACTGGAACCCACACGAACGAGCGACCCCCACCCCCATAGCCAGCCCAACCCGCGACAGTGGGGCCCCAAGGTTCTGGAGGCGAAGCCGGAAGGACCGTCAGGCGGGGGAGCGCAGCGGACCCGCCGGGAGCGCCCCGCGCTCCCCCCAACTCCCATATTGGAGGCCCCACTAGCCGCACCTGACAGCCCCTCAGTGGGCGAGCGCGCACCGCGCGCCGCGCCGGACGCATCGCGGCCGGCCCCACCGGATCCTGGAGCGCAGCGCAGGGATCCGCCCACGCATCGCGTGGGCAGCGGGAGCGCAGC
>NZ_JBAGKH010000056.1:0-10947 GCF_036689765.1 Streptomyces poriticola | reverse complement strand
CGTCGGGTGATTTCGACGGTGACGGCCGCAGCGATCTGAGTGTGCTGTACGACAACGGCCGGACCAGCAGCGGTGCGAATCGCTCGGCCTTGTGGACGTTCACGAGCACGGGCAGCGGTTTCGGTGCGCCCGTGAGGGTCTGGGACAGCGCCGGGTCGATCAGCTGGCACTGGGAGCGCAGCCGACTCGGCTGACCGGGGGCCGAACGGCCCCGGCGGAGAGCCGTGGGAGTCGCCGCGGCGGGCACCGGGGGTGTCCCCTCGCGGCGGCCCCGCTCCGGCGTGGGGTGCCGCCCGGCGAGCGGACGCCGCAGGCGAGCCGGAACGGGCCGGGGCCGCGGACCGGCGGAACCCCCCGGTGGCGGGAACGCGTACTCTGGAAAGAGGACCGAGCGTCCAGCGCCCCCGCCGGCGCGGGGACGGTGGCCGGTCCGACCACCGCATCACAAGGAGAAGTCCCCTGGGCAAGCGACAGCCCGAAGGCCCGCCGCCGGTACCCGCGGTGCAGCGCATCCGACTGCGGTACACCAAGCGCGGACGCCTCCGGTTCACCAGCCACCGCGACTTCCAGCGCGCCTTCGAGCGTGCGCTGCGCCGCGCCGAGGTGCCCATGGCGTACTCGGCGGGGTTCACACCGCACCCGAAGGTGTCGTACGCCAATGCCGCACCCACCGGCACGGGCAGTGAGGCGGAGTACCTCGAGATCGCGCTCACCGAGGCGCGCGACCCCGAGCGGATCAGGGGACTCCTCGACGCGTCCCTGCCCGCGGGGCTCGACATCGTCGACGCGGTCGAGGCCCGGACCTCCGGGCTCGCCGACCGGCTGACGGCCTCCGTGTGGGGGCTGCGGCTGGACGGTGTGGACCCGGCCGACGCCGCCCGTGCGGTCGAGGCCTTCGACAGGGCCGAGACCGTCGAGGTACAGCGCAGGACGAAGAACGGCGTCCGCACCTTCGACACCCGGTCCGCGGTCGTCCGCCTCGAGAGTGCGGAAACGCACGGTTCGCAGGCTGATAGGCCGAGCGACCGGCCCTGTGCGATACTGCGGCTGGTTGTTCGGCACGTGACGCCTGCCGTACGACCCGACGACGTCCTGTCCGGTCTCCGCGCCGTGGCCGACCTGGCGCCGCCGGTCCCCGCAGCGGTGACCAGGCTGGCGCAGGGGCTGTTCGATGAAGAGACCGGCACGGTGACCGACCCACTCGCGCCCGACCGCGAGGCAGCAGCGACCGAGCCGCACCAGGCCGCCGCCACTGCCGCCGCGACGGCGCCGGTGTAAGGAAGGTTCCGCGTAGGGACGGACGTCGTAAGCGCCGCCCTCGGACTCGGGAGCCACCTGGGTCGGGCAGCGCACCGACCAGAAGACTTTCGCCAGGCCGTATGCGACAAGGCGTACGGAACCGGCGAGACAGGACACAGAGAGTTCCCGAGCGGCGCCCGCGCCCCGGACGGCGGCACCGCGCACTGCGCGCGCCGCGGACGTCACCGGTGGTCGACCCGATCGACGCCGGACCAGGCGCGGCGCCCGGGAGCCTGACGGGAGAAACGCCCGCATGCTCGAACCGACCGAAGTCACCGAGTCCACCACGGACTCCGAATCGAACACCCCGAGCGACACCCTGCCGCCGCGCCGTCGGCGCCGGGCCGCTTCCCGCCCCGCCGGTCCGCCGGCCGGCTCCTCGGACGCTCCGGTGGAGACCGTCGAGCCGGTCGTCGCGCTCGCAGGGGCCGACGGCATCGCCGAAGCCGCCGAGACGGAGGAGACCCTCGAGGTCTCCGAGGCCGAAGAGACGGTCACGGCCGAGACCGAAGAGGCTGAAGAGGCCGAAGAGACGCCCGCTGCCGGCGGCCGTACCCGGCGCCGCGCGGTACGCCGTGCCTCCGCACCCGCCGGGGCACCCGCCGCGGCGGAGGCCGCGGAGACCGTCGTACCGGCGACGCCCGCCGCGGCGACTGCCGAGGTGACGGCCGGAGCGGCGGAGGAGGCGGCGCCCGCGGCCCCCGCCGAGGAGCCCGCCCCGCGCCGTACCCGCCGGCGGGCGACGCGCAGCGTGTCCGCACCGACCGCGGCCCCCGCGACGGACGGGGCCGCGGAACCCACCGCCCCGGTCCGGCCCGCTACGCCTGAGGAGCCGGCGCCCGCCGCAACCCAGGCCGAGCCCGCCGGGCCCGCCCCCGCCGAGGAGCCCGCCCCGCGTCGCACCCGGCGCCGGGCCACCCGGCGTGCCGCCACTCCGACCGCCGTCGAGCAGGGCGAGACCACCGCCGGGACCGCCGCCTCCACGACCGCGGAGCCCGCCGGGACCGAAGCCGTGGCCGCCGAGGCAGCCCCGGTCGAGCCTGCCGCCTCCGCCGAGCCTGCCGCCTCCGCCGAGCCTGCCGTCGCCGCGCCCGTCGCCGGGGAGCAGCCCCCCGCGGAGGAGCGCGCCCCGCGTCGTGGCCGCAGGCGCGCCGTCCGCAAGGCCGCCACCGGGTTCGCCGCTCCCGCCGAGCCCGCCGCCCCGGCGTCCGCCCCCGCCGAGGAGCCCGCGGAGGCCCGGGGCAACCAGCGCCCGGCCCGCCCCGCCGTCGCCCTGTTCCAGCCGCCCGTGTTCACCGAGCCCCAGTTCCAGACGCCCGAGCGCGCCGCCGCCCAGGCCGCCGCCGAGGCCGCCGAGGGCGAGGAGCCGGAGGGGACCGCGCAGCGCCCGCAGGCCGAGGAGCCCGCGGAGGAGCAGCCGGCCGCCGGTCGTCGCCGCCGCCGTCGCCGCGGTGCCGACGCCGAGGAGCCCGAGGCCCCGGCCGCCGCCGCGGAGCAGACCGCCGAGACCGGAACCGAGGCCGAGGCCGAGGAGGCCGGCGAGGAGCACGGCGAGGAGCACGGCGAGGACGCCGAAGCGGGCGAGGAGCCCGGTGCGCGCCGGCGCCGTCGCCGGGGCGGCCGACGTCGGCGCCGCGGTGAGTCCGCCGAGGCCGAGGGCGGCGAGGGCACGGACGCCGAGTCCGGCCGGGCCGCCGCCGAGCAGGCCGCCCAGGACGCCGAGGACACCGCCGAGCAGGTCGAGGAGGACGCCGAGGAGGCCGACGACCGCGCCGAGGATCAGGGCGGCTCCACCAGCAGCCGTCGCCGCCGTCGCCGCCGGCGCCGCGCCGGTGACTCCGCCGGCGAGGCCGAGACGTCCGCCGACGACCCCGAGCGCACGGTGGTCAAGGTCCGCGAGCCCCGCAAGGCCGCCGAGCCGTCCGACGAGGTGCAGTCCATCAAGGGCTCCACCCGGCTGGAGGCGAAGAAGCAGCGCCGCCGCGAGGGCCGCGAGCAGGGCCGCCGCCGCGTGCCGATCATCACCGAGGCGGAGTTCCTGGCCCGCCGCGAGGCCGTCGAGCGCGTCATGGTGGTCCGCCAGCAGGGCGACCGTACCCAGATCGGCGTCCTGGAGGACGGCGTGCTCGTCGAGCACTACGTCAACAAGGAGCAGGCGACGTCGTACGTCGGCAACGTCTACCTCGGCAAGGTGCAGAACGTGCTGCCGTCGATGGAGGCCGCCTTCATCGACATCGGCAAGGGCCGCAACGCCGTCCTGTACGCCGGCGAGGTCAACTTCGAGGCGCTCGGGATGGCCAACGGGCCGCGCCGCATCGAGTCCGCGCTCAAGTCCGGCCAGTCGGTCCTCGTGCAGGTCACCAAGGACCCGATCGGACACAAGGGCGCCCGGCTCACCAGCCAGGTCTCCCTCCCCGGCCGCTACCTGGTCTATGTGCCCGAGGGCTCGATGACCGGGATCAGCCGCAAGCTGCCCGACACCGAGCGGTCCCGGCTGAAGACCATCCTCAAGAAGATCGTCCCCGAGGACGCTGGCGTCATCGTGCGCACCGCCGCCGAGGGCGCGAGCGAGGACGAGCTGCGCCGCGACGTCGAGCGGCTGCAGGCGCAGTGGGAGGAGATCAAGAAGAAGGCCAAGAGCGGCAACGCCCCGACGCTGCTCTACGGCGAGCCCGACATGACCGTCCGGGTGGTCCGCGACATCTTCAACGAGGACTTCTCCAAGGTCGTCGTCAGCGGCGCCGACGCGTGGGAGACCGTGCACGGCTACGTCTCCCATGTCGCGCCCGACCTCGCCGACCGGCTGCAGAAGTGGACCAGCGAGGTCGACGCCTTCGCCACGTACCGGATCGACGAGCAGCTCGCCAAGGCCCTGGACCGCAAGGTCTGGCTGCCCAGCGGTGGGTCGCTGGTCATCGACCGGACCGAGGCGATGGTCGTCGTCGACGTCAACACCGGCAAGTTCACCGGCCAGGGCGGCAACCTCGAGGAGACGGTCACCAGGAACAACCTGGAGGCGGCCGAGGAGATCGTGCGCCAGCTGCGCCTGCGCGACCTCGGCGGCATCATCGTCATCGACTTCATCGACATGGTCCTGGAGTCCAACCGTGACCTGGTGCTGCGCCGGCTGCTGGAGTGCCTGGGCCGGGACCGTACGAAGCACCAGGTCGCCGAGGTGACCTCGCTGGGGCTGGTGCAGATGACCCGCAAGCGGGTCGGCCAGGGGCTGCTGGAGTCCTTCTCGGAGACCTGTGTCCACTGCAACGGGCGCGGCGTCATCGTCCACCTCGACCAGCCGTCGGCCGCCGTCGGCGGTGGCGGCAAGCGCCGCAAGCGGGCCCGTGCCGGTGCCGCCGAGCAGCCGCACGAGGCCGTGGCCGCCGTCGGCACCACGGTGACGGCGGAACAGGAGGCGGAGAGCGAGTCCGAGGCCGAGGTGGCCGCCGAGGTCGCCGAGCCGGTCGCCCTTCCGGCGCCCGACTTCACCCCCGACGAGGAGCTGTTCAGCAGCGTCGCCGAGGCGGAGGCCGCGGCCAAGCGCGGGCGCACCCGGCGCCGGGCGAGCCGGCGGGCGTCGGCTCCGGCCGGTGCGCCGCGGTCGGCCGCGGCCGAGGTGCCGACGGCCCAGGGCGTGACGGCCGCGGAGGAGGTCGAGCGTCCGGTGCAGCCGGAGACGGCCGCCGAGGCGCTCGCCGAGCCCGCCGCCGTAGAGGACGCGGTCGTCGCCGCGCCCGCCGCCGAGGAGGCCGCGCCGAAGGGCCGTACCCGTCGCCGGGCCACCCGCAAGGTGTCCGCGCCGGCCGGTGCCCCGGCGGGTTCCGAGGCGACCGTGGTGACCGTTCCGGAGGCCCCGGCCGCCGAGCCGCGGCCCGAGGCCGCCCCGGAGCCGGAGCCCGCGCCGGCCGCCGCCGGACAGCCCGAGGCACCGGTGGGGACACCGGCCGAGGAAGCGGCCGAGCCCGCCGCCCCGGCCCGTGCGCGCCGCCGCGCCGTGCGCAAGGCCACCGCGCCCACCGCCGCCGAGGAGACGGCCGTCGTGGTCGTCCCGTCCGCTCCCGGCGAGGCCCCGGCCGAGCAGACGGCGGAGCCGGAGGCGGCACCGGCCAGGAAGACCGCCCGCACGGCGGCCAAGAAGGCCACGGCGAAGAAGGCCGCCACCAAGAAGACGGCGGCGAAGAAGACGGCCGCCAAGAAGGCGACGGCCAAGAAGGCCGCGGCCACCAAGAAGACGGCGGCGAAGAAGACCACCGCCAAGAAGACGACGGCCAAGAAGGCGACGGCGAAGAAGACCGCGGCGGCGGAGCAGTCCGCGCCGTCCTCGGTCAGCGCCGTGACCGACGAGGGCTGAGCCCGGCACCGTCCGTGGGGGCCTGTCCATGACCGGACAGGCCCCCACCCGGTCGGCACCCGCCCGGTTTGACCAGGCGGGCAGGGCCCCCGTAACCTTGACCGTCGGCGTGTCCACTGACCCGCCACATCCCCGTAAACCTTCTTCCTCCCGAAGACGGTCCGGACACGGACCGAGCCGGGAGAGGCCGTCCGCGGTGCGGACGGCTGGCCTGCGGGGGTGCCGTAGCCAGAGCGTAGAGAGAGAGTTCCGCGTGTACGCGATCGTGCGCAGCGGTGGTCGTCAGCACAAGGTTGCTGTCGGCGACATCGTCGAGGTTGACAAGATTTCCACCGCCCAGGTAGGCGACACGGTCGAGCTCCCGACCCTGCTGCTCGTCGACGGCGACTCCGTGACCAGCGACCCGTGGGTGCTGGCCGGCATCAAGGTCCAGGCCGAGGTCGTGGACCACCACAAGGGCCAGAAGATCGACATTCTGCGCTACAAGAACAAGACCGGCTACCGTCGTCGTCAGGGCCACCGCCAGCAGTACACGGCGATCAAGGTCACTGAGATCCCCACGGCTGCGAAGTAAGGGACTGAGAAGAGATGGCACACAAGAAGGGCGCATCGTCCACCCGGAACGGTCGCGACTCCAACGCCCAGCGGCTCGGCGTGAAGCGCTTCGGCGGTCAGGTCGTGAACGCGGGTGAGATCCTGGTCCGCCAGCGTGGCACCCACTTCCACCCGGGCGCCGGTGTCGGCCGCGGCGGCGACGACACGCTGTTCGCGCTGCAGGCCGGTGCGGTGCAGTTCGGCACCAGCCGTGGCCGCAAGGTCGTGAACGTCGTTTCGGTCGCCTGACCCGAACGCTCTCGTTTCGCGAGGCGGACCTCACTTCCCGGTCGGGAAGGCGGGTCCGCCTTTCGCGTGTTAAGACAAGAACGCACTGATACGTCTCTGGAGGCACCCCACCATGACCACCTTCGTGGACCGCGTCGAGCTGCATGTCGCCGCGGGTAACGGAGGCCACGGCTGTGCCTCCGTGCACCGGGAGAAGTTCAAGCCGCTCGGCGGCCCCGACGGCGGCAACGGCGGCCGCGGCGGCGATGTGATCCTCACCGTCGACCAGTCCGTGACCACGCTCCTCGACTACCACCACTCCCCGCACCGCAAGGCCACCAACGGCAAGCCCGGCGAGGGCGGCAACCGCTCCGGCAAGGACGGCCAGGACCTGGTCCTGCCGGTACCGGACGGCACCGTGGTCCTGGACAGGGCGGGCAACGTCCTCGCCGACCTGGTGGGACACGGCACCTCGTACATCGCCGCGCAGGGCGGCCGGGGCGGGCTCGGGAACGCGGCGCTGGCCTCCGCACGGCGCAAGGCACCCGGATTCGCGCTGCTGGGCGAGCCGGGCGAGCTGCGGGACGTCGTCCTGGAGCTGAAGACGGTCGCCGACGTGGCGCTGGTCGGCTACCCGAGCGCCGGCAAGTCCTCCCTCATCTCGGTGCTGAGCGCGGCCAAGCCGAAGATCGCCGACTACCCCTTCACGACGCTGGTGCCGAACCTGGGCGTGGTGACGGCCGGCTCCACCGTCTACACCATCGCCGACGTGCCCGGCCTCATCCCGGGCGCCAGCCGGGGCAAGGGGCTCGGCCTGGAGTTCCTCCGGCACGTCGAGCGGTGCAGCGTGCTCGTGCACGTCCTGGACACCGCCACCCTGGAGTCCGACCGCGACCCCGTCTCCGACCTCGACGTCATCGAGGAGGAGCTGCGGCAGTACGGCGGCCTGGACAACCGCCCGCGCATCGTCGTCCTGAACAAGATCGACGTACCCGACGGCAAGGACCTCGCCGAGATGGTCCGGCCGGACCTGGAGGAGCGCGGCTACCGGGTCTTCGAAGTCTCCGCGGTCGCCCACAGGGGGCTCAAGGAGCTGTCGTACGGGCTCGCGGAGCTCGTGTCGGCGGCGCGGGCCGCCAGGCCGAAGCAGGAGGCCACGCGGATCGTCATCCGGCCCAAGGCCGTGGACGACGCGGGCTTCACCGTCACGCGCGAGGACGAGGGCCTGTTCCGGGTGCGCGGCGAGAAGCCCGAGCGCTGGGTGCGGCAGACCGACTTCAACAACGACGAGGCCGTCGGCTATCTCGCCGACCGGCTCAACCGCCTCGGCGTCGAGGAGGAGCTGCTCAGGGCGGGCGCCCGCGGCGGGGACGGGGTGGCCATCGGCCCCGAGGAGAACGCCGTGGTCTTCGACTGGGAGCCGTCGGTGACGGCCGGCGCCGAGATGCTCGGCCGGCGCGGCGAGGACCACCGCTTCGAGGGCACCCGCCCGGCCGCCCAGCGCCGCCGGGACCGGCAGGCCGAGCGGGACGAGGCGGAGCAGGAGTTCGACGGCTTCGAGCCGTTCTGAGGGGTGGGGTGGCCCGGCCGTGCCCGCTCCGGACCACCCCGCGCGGGTCTCTCAGGGAGCGATGTCTGTGGAGAACACCGACCGGTCGCCCCCCGAAGTGCTGATGATCTCGTCAAGCCCCCGCAGCCGCCCCCACCCGGGGAGCCGAGGACAACAGGTTCTGGGTCATACGGGAGCCATGGTGAAGGCGTGCGGCTCGTCTCCCGCTTCCGCGTGGCGGATGCAGCTACCGGCCAAGCGGTCCTTGGCCGGTACGTCGTTCCAGCCCTCGGGGCACGGTCCGGCCGGGTAGGAACGCCCCTTGCCGTCCGCGGCCACTCCCTGCATCGACCACACCGGTGTGCTGTAGGCCGATCAGGCGCGGGCGTCTTCGATCTGCCTTTCGTCCAGAGTCCTGGGCAGTGCCGTTGCGGCGTTGAGCGGCCAACGGATGATGCGCCCGCCCCCGGCGCGTTCCCGGCATTCACCGGAGACGAGTGGGTCGGTCCGTGCCTCGGCGTTCGAGACTCAGCGAGCCGAGGCAGACCCATTGGCCTCTGCCAGGAGTGCAGTCCCGCGGTTCGGCGTCCGCCGTTCCAGTCCAGCAGCGGCCGAACAAGGGCATCGTCCACTGATGCCGGCGAGCCGAGGGCGAGCCCGCGCTGACTCCGACATCCCCGGGTCGACAGCGCCGGCGAGCCGGTCGTCTTGCCCACTCTGTCTGGGAAGCCCTTGCGGGGCTCATCGGGTGACATCCGGTCAGGTCATGTCATCCGCTCGAGTGACTTGATCGTGATGAATGGGATGGGCAACCTTTGTGCCCTAAAACCGATCAGAGCAGGTGCAATGGCATCTACAGGGCGATGCGCGCAACGCGTCGCCCCAGAGGGAGGACCCTCGCCAGTGAGAATCGCATTCCTGGTGCGTGACCTGTGCCACATGGGGGGCGTGGTCAGTGCGACACAGAACCTTGCGAGTGCACTTGCCGACAGGCACGATGTGGAGATCGTGGCGCTGCGCAAGGTCCGCGACAGGTCGCATTTCGCGCTCGACAGCAGGGTGAGCGTCCGCGCTCTGACCGACCTGAGGGCTCATTCGCCGGTCTACGACGGCGACGACTCGCTGGCGCACGAGTTCCCATTGCGCTATCCCTACCCGGAGAGCGAGAAGAGCCCGGTGGTCAGCCGTCTCGCCGAGAAGCGCCTCTTCGCCTACCTCGCCGACACGGACGCCGACGTCGTCGTCAGTTCCAACCCGCGGATCACCACATTGCTGGCTACCGCACCGGGCCGCTACCTCAAGGTTGCCCAGGAGCACTCGATGCCGGGGATCTACAGCCACTCCATACGCCGGGTTCTGTTCAAGGAGTCGTACCCGAGGCTGGACGCGGTCACTGTGCTCACTCCTGAAGAGCAGGAGCGGCTCGGCGATCTGGTTCCGCACGTCCGGGACCGGATCCACGTGATGCCGAACTGCATTCCCGACCCCGGCGGCCGACAGGCCGATGGCAGGAACAAGGTGGTCGTGACCGCGGGCGTCTTCAAACCGCACAAGAACTTCCGCGGGCTGATCGACGCCTTCGAGACCGTGGCGGCACGCCACCCCGACTGGCGACTGCGCATCTACGGCAGTGGCCCGGAGGAGTCGACCATGCGGCGCACGATTCAGGAGAAGGGACTCTACAACCACGTACATCTGATGGGTCCCGCGTACCCGGTGACCGCCGAGTTGGCCAAGGGGTCGATCTTCGTGCTGCCGTCGCTGCGTGAGCCGTTCGGAAACGTGACGGTGGAGGCGATGACCCGGGGCCTGCCGGTGGTCAGCATGGACTGCGACCACGGGCCGCGGAACATCCTGACCCACGGAACGGACGGCCTGCTCGTGCCCCTCGGAGACACTGAGGCCATGGCGGATTCGATCATCGATCTGATCGAGGACGACGACCGGCGCATCGGGATGGGCCGGCAGGCCAGACTCACCTCGGAGGCCTTCGGCCCCGGACCGAGTGCGGAGCGGTTCGAGACGATCCTGACCGAGGCCTCGGCCGCCCGCAAACTCGCCGGCACGGTCGACTGCACAGTCCTGCAGAACGGGGACGTGCAAGTGGATCTCCGGCCGCAGGAGGGTGCCGACGGCGTCCCGGAAGGGCTGACGCTGCTCTGCCGTGACGTGAGCGGCAAGGAGAAGTCCCCGACGATCCCGTTCCGCGCGGGCACAGCGGTCATCCCGCGCCGCGGCACACTCACGGAGGGGCTCTGGGAACTCGTCGTGGTCTCGGCGGAGGGCCGGGAGAAGCACTTGCATGCCGAGCACTGTGATGCAGGGAACCTGGTCGCTCCGTCCTGGGGTGCGAGCACCGAGGGCTTGGAGGTGCTACTGCCCTACAAGGAGGCCGACGACCGCCTCCGGGTGCGCAGCCGGGTGCGCGAGGAACACGCCGAGGTCAGCCGACTCGAGGTACGCGAGCACGACGTCCTGGTGGAGGGCGAGCTCTGGGGCGGCGAGGCCGTCACCACCGATGTCGTCGTCACGGCGGTCAACCGGAGCGACCGGCAACGGATACTGTCCTTTCCCGTCATATGGGCAGAGGGGACGCGCTTCCGATTCAAAATCCCGCTCGATGCTCTCGTTGCCGAACACGGTGACAAGGAAGAGGTCTGGGATGTCTGGGTGCGGCCCACCACAGGCGATCCTGCCCAGGTCGGCAAGTTAGTCACCGACATCCTGGAACCGCACACCGTCTTCCGCTATCCGCGTCCCGTGCAGAAGCGCCCCCGCCCGACCGTGAGCGCACGCCGAACCTCGGGTCGCCGTTTCCTGCGTGGCCACCGCGGCGCACCGGCCCCGGCCGCGCCCGCCAAGATCGAGATCCGGCCGTACTACACGACTGCTGCGCAGCTGGCTTTCAAGACGGTCGCGCTCTGACCGC
>NZ_JBAGKH010000055.1:0-12113 GCF_036689765.1 Streptomyces poriticola | reverse complement strand
CGTCACCGCTGGCGTCTACGCCCACGTACGCCTGCGTCTCCAACGGCAAGCGATCGACGCCCTCGGCAACGCACTCAGCCCGACGGGCAACGACCCCGACGACCCGCCCGCCGCAGCCGTCGTCCGCTGACGTTGCCGTCAGCGTTGCCGTCAAACGCCCGAGAGGCCCCACCGAATATCCATTCGGTGGGGCCTCTCGAAATGTCCACAGCATGTCACGGACTGAGGCTGACTTACCGAGTCACCTGAAGGCGCTCCTCCAGCGTTTCCAGTGAAATCTCACCTTGCACCCATGCGGTGACGTATTGCAGGTCATGAACTGAAAGACCGAAGGCCGATCGCAGCACTTGGGCCAGCCGGAACGGCGCCAACCTCAAGTTCGGATGCTTGTCGATTAGGAGATCAGCGATCTCTGCGATGCTGCACCCAATTCCGTGGTACTCGACGGCCAAGCGCGCCAATCGTTCAATTTCCTCGTCCATCAGTTCCCTCATCTTCGGAATGTGGCAAGGACTTGCTGGAAGTCCCCGTCGAGCCTCGGAACTGCTTCATCGATCCTCGCACGAGTGAAGCCATATCTGGCTGCCTGCCTTCCAGTCCAGGTTCCCTTGGCTGCCGACACAAGGCTTGCACCACCACGGACAGCTTCATTGAAGCCTCCAAGGTTATCTCCGTATACCCAGATCCCCTGGACACCCTGAACTCGGTCCCCGAAGTGGCCCATAACTTCGTCGAACATCGCCTTACCCCGCAGCGGCGAACCCCTGTCGGGATTGTTGTGCATCATCATGGTCAGAATGCCGTCACTGTCGAGGTCGGCAATCACGCCACTTCCACTCGCATCATGCGAGATAGAGTAAGTGCTTTCGTTACCGCCACGCGTAACTCCGCAGTTGTGAACGAGGACCGACGTGGCGCCTGCGAGCACATAGTACGTGTGGACGTCGCCGACCGTCAGGTTGTGGACCGTCGTGCCCGGGCTCGTCCGGCGGTCGACCGCGGTGATCTGGACGTACGTGCCCGCGCTGGTCTGGAGCCACTGGCCGGGGCGCAGGTCGGTGGCGTCGAGCCACTTGCCGAGTTCCGGGACCCAGAAGGGGTGGCCGTCGGTCGCGGTGACCTCCGACGTCTTCGTGCCCTTGGGGCCGTCGGTGTCGATGGTGACCTTGACCAGGTGCTTCAGGCCCTCGCCCTTGATCTCGGCGGTGACCGTCTCGATACGGCGCTCGCCGGTCTTCGGATCGGTGGCGACGACCTTGTCGCCGGCCCTGACCTGCTCGATCGGCTTGGCAGTGCCGTCGGCCATCAGGACGCGGGTGCCCGGGACGAAGCTGTTGCCGACCGGGCAGGAGCCGCCGCCTCCGTCGGCCTTGCCGGAGCCGCCGCTTCCGCTGGAGCCGCCGCCACTGGTGCGGGAGGAGCCGCCGGAGTTGCCGCCCGGCCTGGAGCCGCCTCCCTTGCCTCCGCCGCCCCCGGAGGAGCCCTTGCTGACGGACGACACCTTCGGGGCCGACTTCGCCTGGGCCTGCTTCTGGACGGGGTTGCCGGTCTTCTTGGTCTGCGCGACCGCCTTGTCGGAGGTTCTCTTGGCCTGCTCCGCCGCCTTCTTCTTGGCGCGTTGCGCGGCCTCCTTCTTCGCCTTCTCGATCGCCGCCTTCTTGGCCTTCAGCGCCGCCGCCTCGGCGGCCTTGGCGGCGCGGAGGACGGCCTCCGCCGCCTTCTTCGCCTTGCGGAAGGCCTGGATGGCGTCGATCGTGCGGCTGACCGCCTTCAGCACGGACGGGATCTTGCCCAGCTTGGTCCACGGGATCGCCCCGACGATCAGGCTGCCGCAGGACCACATGTCGCCGCCGAAGCAGGCCAGGGCGTCGTTGATGCCGATGAAGTCCTTCAGCGCACCCCAGGCCGCGGAGAGGATCACCGAGCTGAGCGACTTGCCCATGGTGGCCTGTGCCTGGGCGACCTGTGCCGCGGACAGGCCCGCGCCGGCGAGGGCGGCGGCCCTCTCCGAGGCGGTCAGGGTGATGGCCAGACCCGTCGGGTCCGACATGGTCACCGGGTTGTTGTGCGCGTAGGCGTAGCCGTTGGACTGGAGGAGGTCGTTGAGGTCCAGCACCGGGTCGGCGGACAGGAAGCGGCCGACGACCGGGTCGTAGAGGCGGGCGCCCAGCGGCTGGTAGCCGGAGGCGTCGTCGCGGGTCGCGCCCAGGAAGCCGGAGTGGCTCTGGAGCTTGGCTCCGACCGTGTCCGTGCCTCGCTGATTGCCGAACGGGTCCTGCTTGCGGATGCGCACCGGCATGCCGTCGGTGAGGGAGACCTCTGCGTAGGTGCTGCCCTGGTGGTCTCCGGCAAGCGCGACCAGGGTCTCGCCGCCGTTCCCGTTCGCGTAGCGCATCACCGCACCGCCGGGGGCCGTGTAGGTGCGCTGGGTCTGGACCAGGACACCGCCCCGCTGGACGGTGACCTCGGCCTCGCCCAGGTACAGGGTCGCCTGCTTGCCCTGGATCCGCAGCAGCTGCGAGCCGTCGGGGCCGTAGATGTAGCGGGTGTCGTTCTGCGCGGCCCACTGCTGCTCGGGCTTGGCGGCGTCACAGGCGGCGAGGACGATCGGGGTCGCGCTCGCCGTGTTCGCGTCCTTGACCGACAGGCACAGGCCCGACGCCACATGGGTCAGCTGACCGGACGCGTTCCGCTTCAGCTCCTGACCGGACGAGCCGTTGCACTTCTGCAGCAGGGCCGCCGAACCGGCGGTGTTCCCCGTCGGCTGGACACACCAGTCGTCGTGGACGACGAGGGTGCCCCGGTCGGGGTCGGTCTGCGTCGCTCCCGGGGTGGGTTCGAAGAGCCAGCTCTGGGCGGTCGTGGCGTTGCAGGAGTAGAGCTGGAGCGGCTGTCCGGGGGTGACCGTGTTGCTCTTCAGGTCAAGGCACTTGTCGGCCAGGCCCACGTACGGGGTCCTGCCTGCGGTGCCCTGGCCCTTGATCCGGTCGATCTTGCCGTCGTGGGTCCAGGTCAGCTCCTGCTTGTCGCCGTTCTGGACGGAGGTGACGGACCTGGTCTCGCCGGTCAGTTCGTACAGTCGCTCGGCCTCGGCCTCGACCTGGGCGCCCTCCGGCGTGGTGTAGGTCTTCGACACCTTGGTCAGCGTGCGCGGCTGGGTGCCGTCGGCCTTGCCGTAGGAGTAGGTGGTCGTGGCGTCCTTGGCCGTGACGCCGGTGAGGTCCTTCTCGGTCAGCTTGGTGCGGTTGCCGACCAGGTCGTACTCGTACTCCTGCCAGTAGCCGGAGTTGTCCTCGCCGGCGGCCGTGTTGAGGGTGCCGTCGGTGTTCTTCGGGCCGGTGCAGGCGGACTGGTCCTTGGCGGTCCAGGCGGTCTTCAGCTGGCCGAGGGGGTCGTAGGCGAAGCACTGGCGTTCGGCGATGCCGTCGGAGTGCTCGCGGACGGAGGTGACGTTGCCGGCCGGGTCGTAGGTGTACGACCGGTTGGAGACGAGGTGGCCGGTGACCACGCTCTGGTCCCCGGTGTTCTCACGGTAGACCGACTGTTCCCTGAGCTCGCCGCTGGACTCGTCGTAGGAGCTCTGCGTCCACACCCGGTACGGCTGGGCGCCGAGCGTCGAGCGCAGTACCTGTCCGTAGGAGTCGTAGACGGTCTCGGCGCCATACCAGTCCTTGCCGGAGACCGACAGGGGCTTGCCGTCCTTGTTGTAGCGGACGACGAGCTTCTCGGCGTCGAAGCGGCCGACCGATGGGAGGGTCGCCTCCTTGAGCGCACCGGTGTCGGCGTAGGTGTAGCCGTAGGTGTAGGAGGTCTCCAGGCCCCAGGTGTCGGCCAGGGTGTGCGGCAGGGTCTGCGTGGTGGAGGTCGGCTGGTAGTCCTTGGTGTAGCCGTTGATCCGCTGGGTGTAGGCCTGCCCGTCGGTGTAGCGGGTGGCGGTGGCGGGCATGCCCTTGCCGCCGGGGGCCGAGTCGTAGCCGAGGTCCGCCAGGATCTCGCCGGTGGCGTTGTCCAGGCGCTGCTCGGTCGGCCGGGAGAGGGCGTCGTAGCCGTTCCAGACGGTGATGCCGCGGGCGTTGGTGGTGGTCACCGGGCGGTCGCGGTGGTCGTACGTGATCCGCGTGGTGCCGGTGTCCGGGTCGGTGGCGGTGAGCTGCCGGCCCCGGTGGTCGTAGGTCCAGGTCCACGGGTGGGCCGGGTCGGCGGAGTTGACCGCCTTCACCAGTTGTCCGCGGGCGTCGTACTCGTAGCGCATCGACGTGTGGCCGTCGGGCGCCTGCGGGTTGAAGGTGTCCACCCGGGAGGTGCGGCCCAGCGCGTCGGTGTAGACGCGGTAGGAGGAGGCGCCGGAGGGCTGGACGACCTTCGACCAGTCCGCGCCGTACTCGTAGCGGGTGGCGCGGGCCGGGACCGGCTCGGAGGTGGCCTCGCCGGTCAGCGGGTCCTGGACCTTGAGGACCGGGGTCTCCTGCAGTACGCGGCCGAGGCCGTCGTAGGTGTAGCGGGTGATGTTGGGGACGGCGGTGTCGGCGACCGGGGTGAACAGCTCGCCGTTCTCGGCCTCGTGGGTGAGATAGGCGTTGTTGGTCTGCCAGATCTCGCCGGAGCTGTTGTAGAGCGTGTCGGTGATCAGGTGGCCGCCGCCGTCGGCCTCCTGCTGCGTCTGCCGCTCGCGGCCGAGGCCGTCGTAGAGGGTGACGGAGGTCTCGACGCTGTCGTTGTGGCCGCGGGTGTGGGTGGTGACGAATGGGGGCTTGCGGTCGGTGTTCTCCGGGTCGTACGCCGGGATGGTGTAGACGGCTCGGAAGTCGGGGACCGCGGAGCCGGACGGGGTGCGGCCCGGCGCCCAGGCCTCCAGCAGGCGGCCCAGCGGGTCGTACTTCGCCTCGCTGACGTGGCCGTTGGCGTCGGTGGTCTTCAGGGTCGTGGAGCGGCCGGGCTCCAGCTCCTGCTTCTGGGTGTGGCCGACGGCGTTGGTCTCGGTGACCGAGAAGACCTGGCCGGTGGCCGGGGAGTAGGTGATGGTGCCGGACCTGCCGTCCGGGTCGGTCTGCTTGACCACGCGGCCGACGGCGTCGAACTCGCTGGTGCCGTTGGCCTGGAAGCCGGTGCCTGCGCCGTTCAGCGACCAGGTCGCGGTGGCCAGGGCGCGTGTGGTGTCGGCGAGGGCGGTGCCGTAGCCCTGGCCGTCGTAGGCGGTGCGGGTGGCGCCGCCGAGCGTGGACAGGTCGGCGAAGTCGGCTGCCGCGCAGGTGGTCGGGGAGACCAGGGCCTGCTTGGTCAGGCCGATGATGTTCCGGCCGGTGTGGTGCAGGTACTCCAGCTTGGTGCAGGACTCGTCGCCGGACCTGCCGGTGTCGCCGAGCGACTCCACCTGGGTGGGCAGGCCGTGTGTCGGCTCGTAGGTGGTCCTGGTCTCGACGATGCGCTCGGTGCGGTCGTCGTCGCCGGTGCCGGAGGACTTGGTGTAGGCCGTCTCCTTCGGCTCGGTGACGCGCCAGGCGCGCAGCGGGCTGAGGCCGTCGTCGCGGTCGCGCCGGGCCAGTTCGGTGGCGGCGGGGACGGTGACACTGCGGGAGAGCCAGTCGGTGTCGGCGTCGGAGGCGCTGGTGTAGGTGAGCTCCTCGGCGATGCGGCCGGCGAACGGCTCGAGGTCCTTGGCTATCTCGGCGCCGGTGATGTCCTTCACGGACACGGTGTCGCCCATGCCGCGGAAGTAGCGGGTGACGGCCTTGGACTTCCTGCTGCCGATGGAGGGCTCGTCCGTGCCCGTGACAACCGTCGTCTGCTCGAATCCGGCGAAACTGGAGTAGGTGCGGGTGGACTTCTTGGTGAACTCGGCCTCGGCGAGCTTCCAGCCGGCGTTCTGGTAGGCGTAGGCGGTGCGGGTGCTGAAGGAGCCGTCGACGTTGGGGAGTTCCTCGATGGAGTCCACGACGTACTTGTGGAACCAGTCGATGTCCTCGACCTCGGGGTCGGGGTTCCAGAACTGCGGGTAGCACAGCCGGGTGTTGGACTTCAGCCCGGCGGTGTCGCCCTTGCCGGGCAGTCCGGTGCCGGTGGCGCAGGCGCCGGTGGACGGCTTGTAGGTGACGACGGTCTCGCCGCCGTACTCGTTGATGACGCGGGAGATGCGCAGCCGGGAGAAGCCGGGGCGCGGGTCGTCCGGCCGCATCACCCGGTTGGGCATGTCCTCGGCGTTGGACTCGAAGCGGACCGCGTTGAGGGTGACGCTGGCGTCGGTGGAGCCGTTGCGGGCGTAGCCGGTGCGCTGGATCGACTCCAGCCACAGGGCGGTGTTGGGGCCGGTCTTCAGCACCGGGAAGCTCTGCTTGAGGGCGTACCGGTCGACGACCTGGCGGGCGTCGGTGTCGGTGCGGCGCTGCGCGGAGGTCTGGATCTCGGCCAGGCGCTTGCGGCTCCAGAAGGTGGGTCCGGCGTTCCAGCACTTCTTGCCGGCCTCGCAGCGCAGGTCGGCGGGGGTGTCGTACCAGATGCGGTACTTGCCGGGGTCCTTGTCGGTGAAGTTCGCCTCGGAGCAGGTCAGCGAGCCCTCGTCGAGGCAGCGCTCGGCGACCGTGAACAGCACGCGGGCCGGGGCGGTCGCGGAGAAGATGCTGTCCTTGCGCTGCCCGTAGTCGATGCGGTGCAGATAGCCGCCGCGGTCGTAGACGACCGGGGCCTTGAAGTTGAAGTTGCGCGCGTAGTGGTTCTGCTCGGTCTTCCACCACAGGGACATGGCGTTGCCGTGGATGTCCTCGACGTAGTCGAGGTTCCAGCGCCAGGCCTGGGTGCACCAGGAGCCGGCCCAGTCACCGGCCTTGTAGCAGTCCTCGCCGGCGTGGTTGCCGTAGACGGGGACGGTCAGCACGGAGTCGGTGACCGGCTTGCCCTCGGTCCAGCCCGGGAGCTTGTGCAGGCCGAAGTGGTAGCGGGTGCCGTCCGTGGTGGTGATGCGCCAGTACTCGCCGTCCTTGGCACCGTTGCCGGTCGCGGTGCCCTTGACCCGCTCGATCTTGGAGCCGTCGCCGTTGGCGGTGAACCACTTGCCCTTGTCCTCGTCCCAGACCAGCTCGGTGGTCATGCCGCCGAGGGAGAGGGTGGCGTTCTCCGAGCCCCAGCACAGGTCGGCGGTGCGGTGCTTGGCGTTGTTGGAGCCGGCCTTCTTGGAGTCCTGGCGGCAGTTGGCGTAGGTGCGGGTGACGGAGCCCGGGTTGTAGTCCCAGCCGTCGCCGATCCAGGAGGCCTGGTTGTTGGTGGCGGAGGTACGTCCGTCCACCGACTGCGAGGAGTAGCCGAGGGCGACCTTGGGCATCAGGCCGCCGGCGGTCTCCGGGACCTGCACCTGGTATCCGTAGGTGAAGGCGCCGGAGGAGGCGCCCGCCGACCAGGAGCCGGAGGACAGCAGCGGGGTCGCGGTGAAGTCGCCCGCGGCGGAGGCACCGGTGTCCATGGCGCCCACGACCTGCGGTCCGGAGGCGTCGACCGCCTGGAGGGCGTCGGTGGAGACCGTGGTGGCCGAGGCGGTACGGGCCGAGGCTGCGGACGGCGTCGAGGCCGGTTCCGCTGCCGACCCGGCGGCGGACTCGGCTGCCTCGCCGCCGAGCAGGCCGGCTACCGGCACCGCACCGGAGAGGATCTTGTGGGTGGTCGCGTTCTTCGGGGCCTTTGCCTCGGTGGGCGCGTCGTCGGCGTCGACGACCTCGACCGTGCTGGGCAGCCGTTCGGCGCTGTTGTCGCCGTCGGCCCTGCCCGACATGGTCTGGACGCCGCCCTCGGCGGCGCAGTCTCCGCTGTCGGGGGAGGACAGCACGCATTCGGGCAGCAGCACCAGGCCGAAGCGTTCGGCGGCCTGCGGGCCGTAGAGGTCGGCGAAGGACGTGGTGTCGACGTCGAGCGCGACCTGGGCGGAAGGGTCGGCGGTGGCCGGCGGGGTGATCTTCATGATCAGACCGGAGACCCCGGCCTGCTGGGACGCGGCCGGCGCGGCCAGGTCCACCGTCCACTCGCCGGCGATCGCGGCGGGGTCGGTGCCTTCGGGCACGCCGAGCGCGACGGGAAGGCCGTCGGAGACCGGGACCGTGGAGCCCGGCTCCGCGTCCGGCTCGAGGGTCGCGGTGCCGCTGCCGTCGGTCCAGGGCGTCACCGCGGTCGGCTCGTACGGGTCGACGGGGACCTCGGGCGCGGTGGTGAGGTTCTTCTCGGCCTCTTCGTCACCGTCGACCGGGGTGTTCTTCGGCAGGTCGGGAAGGTCGACCGACTCCTCGCGGGTCATGCCCGGGCCGGGGACCGCCCAGGCCTCCGCGCTGAGGCTGGTCACCATCAGCGTCGAGGACAGCAAGAGGACGGTCGCCACGCGGCTGTGCCGGCGACGCCGTCGTTGTGACTCCGTTCCGGCCGGGCGTCTCCACGCCGGCCAGGACAGCGGACCTTGAGCACGCATGCGCGTCGACTCCCACCCAGGCGAACGAATGTGCCCGCACCTTCTGTCATGAGCGCCACACGGTTCAAGATCGGTGAGAGGTGGTCAGAGGACCTCGGTGTGAAGCCCGTCACAGCGCATCAGATGCCAGGCACGCCTTTTTCGCCACTGACGCGATCTATGGCGAAAAACCACCCTCATCTATGCACAACAGGCGATCAAAAGCCGTACATGCGACATCAACGGCCCAGCGCAGCATGCCCGCTGAGCGCCCATCACAAATTCATAAATTCCTCATGCATGGACGCCTTGTGCGAATCATGTGATCGTGTGCGCGCCCATGCCCCGTGAGCTGCACTCCGGGGCTGGTCTGTGCTGTCCCATCCGCCTGGCCCACACGGGAGTGACCGCCGTCGTGTCCGCGCCGCCTCGCCTCCTCAGCCCCTTCGTGCGCACCCGCACCCGGCTGACCCTCACGCTCGGCCTCGTCCTGGCCGCACTTACCGCAGCCCTGCTGCCCTGGTGGCTGCCCGACGACTCGTCACCACCGCAGGCCGGCCGGGCGACCGACGCCGAGCGGGCGGCCACCGGCCCCCGCGACGAGGCCGCGGCCATGGCGGAGGCCCGGCGCACCCGCAGGCAGGTCCTGGTCGACACGGCGACCACCGCCACGTCGCAGACCTGGGCCCGGCCGGACGGCCAACTGCGCACTCGGATCAGCGCGCTGCCGCAGCGCGCGAAGAACGCGGACGGGGTGTGGGCGCCGACAGACAACCGGCTGCTGCGGACCGAGGACCCCGGCGGCCTGGGTGTCCGCCCGGCCAACCCCGTGATACCGGTGCGGTTCTCCGGCGGTACGCCCGGCCGGAAGGACCGTGCCGACCGCTCCTACGCCCGCCTGCCGCTGACGGCGGAGTCCGCAGGACAGGACACGGTGCTGGCCGAGCTGGACATCGACGGCCACACCGTCGCCTACACCTGGCCGGGCCCGCTGCCCGAGCCGGTGCTCGACGGACCGCGGGCGCTCTACCCGGAGGTGCTGCCGGGCGTCGACCTGCTGCTGGTCGCCCGCGAGGAGGGCGGCTTCGCACAGCTGCTGATCGTCAAGGACCGGCAGGCCGCGCGGAACGAGGCACTGGCGACCGTCTCGTACGGACTGCGCTCGGACACGGCGGTGTTCCGGTACGACGAGGCCGGCAGCCGCGTCGCGGTCCTCGACCCGGCCGGCAAGGAGCTCGGTTCCGTCCCGACGCCCTTCGCCTGGGACTCCGCCGGCCGTGACCCCGAACTGCCCGGGGCCGGGCCGCGCACCTCGGTGGCGACACCGGCCGACGTGCTGAGGCTGTCCGGCCTGAGCGGCATCGAACCCGGCGCGCACCAGGCCCGGCTGCCGATCGGTCTGGAGGGCGACCGGACCGGCACGGCCCGGATCGACCTGAAGCTCGGCGGTACCGGCCTGCTGGCCGACGAGGCCACCCGCTTCCCCGTCTTCGTCGACCCCACGCTCAACGGCGGCTGGCAGGCCTGGACGGTGGCGTACAAGCCGTACCCGAACAGCAGCTTCTGGAACGGCACCAACTTCAGTTCCGGCACCTCCGACGCCCGGGTCGGGCACGAGGACGACACCGGCGGCACCGCCCGCTCCTTCTGGCGCATGCAGTACAGCAGCGGGCTGAAGGGCGCGACGGTCTCCTCCGCGACCTTCAAGGTGCTCAACAACCACTCCTGGTCCTGCACCAAGCGGGAGTTCCAGTTCTGGCTGACGGGGTCGATCTCGTCCGGGACGACGTGGAACAAGCAACCGAAGTGGTCCACCAAGCTCGACCAGCAGTCGTTCGCGCACGGCTGGTCCTCCAGCTCCTGCCCGGACGAGTACGAGTCGTTCGACGTGAAGACCGCGGCCCAGCAGGGCGCGAACGGCGGCTGGACGAACATCACCTTCGGCATGCGTGCCACCAGCGAGAACGACACCCAGACCTGGCGGAAGTTCCGGGCGACCTCGGCGACGCTGACGGTCGTCTACAACCGCAAGCCGAGCGAGCCCACCGGCGGCAAGTCCTCGCCCGGCGGGAACTGTGCGGTCGGCCCGGGCGCGGGGATCACCATCGGCAAGACCACCCTGACCCTGTCGGCGAACGCCAAGGACCCCGACGGCAACCTCAGCAAGCTCCGCTTCCGCTTCTGGCAGACCGGCGGCACGGTGCCGTCGGGCTGGACCGTCACCCCTGACTCCAGCGGCACCGCCAGGTGGCCCGTGCCCTCCTCGATCGAGCTGAAGGACAAGACGACGTACTCCTGGGACGTGCGCGCCGAGGACTCGTCCGGGGCGGTCTCCACGTTCTTCCCGCCGGGCACCGAGCCCTGCCGGCTCACGATCGACGCCACCGCCCCGCCGCAGCCCGAGATCACGAGTACCGACTTCCCCGAAGCCACGTCCGACGGACAGACCTGGGCGAAGGTCAAGTTCGGCGCGACCGGGTCGGTGACCTTCACCTCGGCGGGCGCGACCAGGTTCCGGTACGCGGTCGACGGCCTGGACTGGACTCCGGTCACGGCCAACGCCTCCGGCGAGGCCACCGTCACCGCCCTGGAGCCGCCGCACGCCGGCCCCAACTGGCTCAACGTGTACGCCTACGACGTGCACGGCAACGAGAGCGAGCGTTCGGACTACGCCTTCTACGTGCCACCGCGGGACAAGGCCGACGGCCCCTGGGACACGGGCGGCGACGGAATCGCCGACCTGCTGACGCTGAACCACAACGGCCACCTGTTCAACTGCGTCGGGGGTCCGGACGGCGACCTGCACAGCTGTATGGGCGCCGCGTACACCTCGGACAAGAAGCTGCACCCGGCCGGCCACTGGTACGACGGGGCCACCGGCAAGGCGGCGCTGATCACCCACTTCCAGGACGCCTACCCCGGCGACGGCGCCACCGACCTGTTCGCCGTCACCCCGGACGGCGGCTTCTGGCTCTACCCCGGCGACGGCTACGGCAGCTTCAACGTCGATGAGCGGCTGAGGATCCGGCTGCCGTCGGGCACCCCGGCACCGTCGACCTGGACGCAGATCAGGGCCGTGGGCGACATCACCGGCGACCGGCATCCCGACCTGGTGCTACGGGCCGGTCCGGAGTTCTGGACGCTGTCCGGCTACTCCGGCGCGAGCTTCCGGACGGCGACGCTGATGAACCACGACGCCTGGGCCCGGCGCGACATCGTCAACGTCGCGGACATCAACGGCGACAGCACGCCCGACCTGCTGTGGCGCAACCTGGACAACGGCAACATGTACGTCCGCCACGGCAAGCCGGGGGCCGTCGGCGGCAGCGTCGACCTCGTCTCGCTCAAGCTGGCCGTCAACTCGCTCAACGGCGATGTGTCCTACGGCACGTACTGGACCGAGGCCAATGTCGCGACCGCCATCGGCATTCCCGACGTCAGCGGTGACGGCATCCCCGACATCTGGGCGCGGTTCGCCTCCGACGGCTACACGCGGATCTACCACCCGTCCAGGACGAACACCAACGGTCCGGTGGCCGTCGCCCTGAGCCTGGACTGGAACGGGCACAAGGGCTTCGGCTGACACCTCCGCCCCCTCCCGGCCGGGGCCCGGCCCCCGCGCGTGCGGGGGCCGGGGCCCGGCCGGTGCGCGCGCGCGCCCCGGGCCCGGGGCGGGGGCTGTCCGCGGCCGCCC
>NZ_JBAGKH010000054.1:0-18620 GCF_036689765.1 Streptomyces poriticola | reverse complement strand
CCTCGCCGTACGCGTCCGCGGGCAGCCGTCCCACCCCACCCGACCGCAGTGCCGGTGGCTCGGGCCGGGCGACCCCACCCCGAGCCAGAGAACGACACCCACCGGCGTTCCTTACAGGAACGCCAGATTCACCACCCCGAAGGCCAGCGCAGCGACCACCGCCGCGGCCGGCATGGTGATGAACCACCCCATGATGATGTTCCGCGCAACCCCCCACCGCACGGCGTTCACCCGCTTCGTCGCCCCGACCCCCATGATCGACGACGTGATCACGTGCGTCGTCGAGATCGGCGCGTGGAACAGGAACGCCGACCCGAACATGATCGACGCCCCCGTCGTCTCCGCGGCGAACCCCTGCGGCGGGTCCAATTCGATGATCTTCCGCCCCAGCGTCCGCATGATCCGCCACCCACCGGCGTACGTCCCCGCCGACAGCATCACCGCACACGCGATCTTCACCCACACGGGAATCGGATCGCCGTAGTCCTCGACGTCGGCGATGACCAGCGCCATCACCACGATGCCCATGGTCTTCTGGGCGTCCTGCAGACCGTGCCCCAGCGCCATCCCCGCCGCGGACACGGTCTGCGCGATACGGAACCCGCGCTTGGCCTTGTGCGGATTGGCCCGCCGGAAGATCCACATGATCCCCGTCATGACCAGATACCCGGCGAGCAGTCCGACCACCGGCGACACGAACATCGGGATGACGATCTTGTCGAGCACCCCGGACCAGTACACGGCCGTGCCACCTGCCAGCGCCGCCCCCACCATGCCTCCGAACAGCGCGTGCGAGGAGGACGACGGCAGTCCGAAGTACCAGGTGATGAGGTTCCACACGATGGCGCCCACCAGCGCGGCGAAGAGGATCCCCATCCCCTTCGAGCCCTCGGGCGTCTCGATCAGTCCCTCGCTGACGGTCCTGGCGACCCCGGAGCCCAGGAACGCGCCGGCGAGGTTCATCACGGCCGCCATCAGCAGCGCGACGCGAGGAGTCAGCGCCCGGGTGGACACGGACGTCGCGATCGCGTTGGCGGAGTCGTGGAAACCGTTGGTGTACGTGAAGAAGAGCGCGACCCCGATGGTCACGACCAGAGCGAAGGTGTCCATGGACGGGCCTCAGGACTCCTTGACCGCGATGGTCTCCACCGTGTTCGCCACGTGCTCGAAGGCGTCTGCGGCCTCCTCCAGGACATCCACGATCTGCTTGAGCTTGAGGACCTCGATCGCGTCGTACTTGCCGTTGAAGAGATGGGCGAGCAGCTTGCGGTGGATCTGGTCCGCCTGGTTCTCCAGCCGGTTGACCTCGATCCAGTACTCGGTGAGGTTGTCCATGGTGCGGAGGTTCGGCATGGCCTCCGCCGTGAGCTCCGCCGCCCGCGCCAGCACCTCGATCTGCTGCTCGACCCCCTTGGGCAGCTCCTCGATGTTGTAGAGGACGACCAGGTCGACGGCCTCCTCCATGAAGTCCATGATGTCGTCGAGGGAGGAGGCGAGGGAGTAGATGTCCTCACGGTCGAACGGCGTGATGAACGAGGAGTTCAACTGGTGGAAGATCGCGTGCGTGGCGTCGTCACCGGCGTGTTCCGCGGCCCGCATACGCTCTGCGATCTCACCCCGGGCGGAGGCGTCCGCCCCGAGCAGTTCCATCAGGAGTTTCGAGCCGGTGACGATGTTGTCCGCGGATGCGGCGAACATGTCGTAGAAGCTCGTCTCCCTGGGGGTCAGACGAAAGCGCACGTGTGGTCCTCGGGCTGCATCGGTTCGGTCAGGCTGATGCTAGGCGCATCATCCGGCCACGGCTAACGGGCCGTCCCCCAGTGTCGCCCATCGGGCACAGTGATGAGCAGGGGGGCGGTCCGAGGCCCGGGCGCCAAGGGGCCCATACCCAGCGAAGTTCGCTACCATATACCCGCCAGGGGTATATGTCGGCTATCTGCCCAACCAGGAGGACGCGATGACGACCACCGAGGCCGGCGCCGGTGCGCCCTCCCCCGCCGCGACCGACCACGACCACGGTCAGCCCGGCCACGAGCACGGTGTGCACGGCTACCACAAGCAGAAGGACGAGCACCTCAAGCGGCTGCGCCGGATCGAGGGCCAGATCCGCGGCCTGCAGCGGATGGTCGACGAGGACGTCTACTGCATCGACATACTGACCCAGGTCTCCGCATCCACCAAGGCCCTGCAGTCCTTCGCCCTGCAGCTGCTGGAGGAGCATCTGCGCCACTGCGTCGCCGACGCCGCCGTCAAGGGCGGCGACGAGATCGACGCGAAGGTGGAGGAGGCGACGAAGGCGATCGGCCGCCTGCTGCGCACATGATCCTCGTCCTCCTCAGTGCTCGCCGGCGCGCTCCCGCTCCTCGGCGACCCTGAGCACCTCGTCGATGCTCTCCAGGCTGAGCCGCTCGCGGGCGGCCGAGGCGGCGATGATCAGCTCTCCGCACAGTTCGATCTCGGCGAGGGCCACGTGGTCCTGTACTGCCGTACCGCCGACCGGAGCCACGCGCATCACCTCTTCTCTGCCGTCACCGACTTCCTAGAGTAGGGAGCGGCCTACACACCGCGCATGGCACGGAAGGGCTAGTTCTTGCCCTCCGGCTCCTCGGCGATCCTGCCGGCGTAGATGTCGTCCTCGGCCGGGAGCCGTACCGTGACGGGCGCGCCGAAGTCGAACAGCAGCGTCGTCGACGCCACGGCGACCGTACCCTCCGCGTCGCTGTTGACGAAGCTGAAACGATGCCTGATCTTGCGGATACGGCCCTCGTCGTCGACGTAGACGTCGAACGGCACCGCGGCGCTGGCGAACCCTTTTGCCGCCGCGGCGAGCGGCCTCCGGTTCCCGGCCGAGGCGGCCTTCGCCGCCCGCGCCAGATCGGCGGTGCCCCGGTAGTGCCGCACGCCCGTCCCCGCCAGCTCGGTCCTGCCGACATACGTCGCCGTCCGCGCCCCGCGCAGCACCTCGGCGGCGGCGAGCGGATCGGTCGCGCCGCCGGTCACCAGATTGCCGTCGGACAGCGTCGCGGTGTCCACCCGCACCCACTTGTCCTCGGGCACACCGGCTCCGCGGTTCTTCATGAACAGGGCACCCGGAGCAAGCAGCTCGGTGATCGGGCGCCGGGTCTCCTTCCCGGCCGGGTCCTCCGGCAGCAGCACCTTCAACCGCCCGCGCCGCTCCCGGAAGTCGTACACCCCCTCGCCCCGGATGGTCACCCGGGTCCCGCCGCTGGCCATCTCCATCGACGTACGGGCCTTGGAGCTGCCGGCCGCGACCAGCCGGTCGGCGGCGCGGTGCAGCACGTCGACCGGGTCCTGGCCGCGGGCGCCCTGCGCGGCGGCACCGGTACCGGAGCAACCGCTCGCCGCCATCCCGACGCAGGCCACGATCCCCGCCACCACGCCGGTCCCCCTCGCCCTCGCCCAGCTCATCGCCTGCCTACCCCCAGCCGTTGCGTCCGTTCCGGGCCCTTTGTCATCCCGGTTAACGACGGCCGTGCGACCCCGGTAACGTGGTCGGCGTGGCGCAGCAGGACGGTCTTGATGTTCCGCGGGACCTACCGGAACACAGCACGACGACGATCGAGCGGGGCCCCTTCTGCCTGGCCCGCTGCACCTGCGGCTGGAGCGGCCCGGCCCGCAGGGCCAGAAGCCTGGCCCGCACGGACGCCAGGACCCACACAGCAACTCCGGCGAGCTGACCCACACGCCCGACCCGCAGGCAGTTGTGCCTCCCCCCACCCGCGGGCAGTCGTGCCTCCCTCCCCCAGTGCCTGAACGGCCTGGGAGGCAACACCCAGGGCGGCACGGGTGGGCGCTGGGGGCACCCCCTCCGGGGAGGCACCCCGCCAACGCCGGGCTGCGCGACCCGGGGACGGTCACCGAACCGACGGACGCCCAGTCACCCCGGCGAGCGGCGCAGCCCTACGCCGCAAGTCCCCGCTCCCGCCGCTCCTCCGACCCCGGCTCCCCAGCTCCCTCAGCCCCGGAGCCCGACCCCGGCTCCCCTTGCCGCGCACCCGGAATCACAGCCCCGGCTCCCCCCGGGCCACCTCGCCCCCGGCCACTCACCAGCCACCCCATCCGCGAGGAGCGCTCCACCGCCTTCAGCACCGGCGTCAGCAACGCCGCGGCGACCGGCGACAGCAGCAACGCCACCGCCGTACCGAGCGCAAACCCCCCGATGACGTCCGTCGGATAGTGCACCCCCATGTACACGCGGCAGAACCCACCCAGCAGCCCCAGCAGAATCCCGACGACCCCGAACCTCCGGTTCGCGACGAACAGCGCCACACCCATGGCCATCGTCAGGGTGGCGTGATCGCTCACGAACGAGTAGTCGTTCTTGCCGGCGACGAGGACCTCGAGGCCCTCATGGTCGTAGAACGGGCGGGGCCGCTCCACGAACCCCCGTATCGGCACGTTCACCAGCACCGCGATCCCCGCCGCCAGCGGCACCCACACCAGCGCCGCCACGGACGCCGCCGCGTCCTCACCGCCCCGGCGCCGCACGGACCACCAGCACCACACCACCAGCAGCACCATTGCGAGCAGCAGTCCGTACTCGCCCACGAACTCCATGACCCGGTCGAACCAGGGCGGCGCTGCCTTGGCCAGACCATTGATGTCGTAGAGCAGCTCGACGTCGGGGTTCGACCCGGATTCGGCGAGTCCAGCCATGTGCTGCGGCCCCTTCGTCCTCACTGTCCGTCCGGCGCACCCTTCGCGCGTACGCCGCTTTCCGCCATCCCCGTGGCCGTAGATCCGCTGGTCCCGCACACCTACGCCAACAGGAACGCACAGCCCCCGTCGTTGCGTTCCGCACTCCACGGAATGATCACGCAGACGTTATCGAAGAGAGACTCGTCGTCGCAGCTCAGGAGGTTGATGCCGGGTCGACTCAGATGCCGGTGGGGGCCGTGGGGAGCGCTTTCGCGCCATCCGCGGTGACCCGGGTGGCCCCGAAGTAGTCCGGAGTGTCGATCGGGTCGAAGCGGATGACGGCGCCCGGACGGGGCGCATCGATCATGTACCCACCACCGACATAAATCCCCACATGCCGGATGGCCCGCGAGTTGGTGGGATCGTCGGAGAAGAACACCAGATCGCCTGGCAGCAGTTCGTCCCGCCCGGGATGCGGCCCCGCGTTGTACTGGTCGTTGGCGACCCTGGGCAGCGTGATCCCCACACTCTCGTACGCGGCCTTGGTCAGCCCCGAGCAGTCGAAGCGTCCGCCCTGTTCAGCCGTGCCGTCGCCGCCCCACAGATAGGGTGTGCCGAGCTTCTTCTGCGCGTACGCGATCGCCCCGGCCGCCTGCTCGGACGGATCGACCCGGCCGACGGGCGCGGCGAAGCTCTTCTCCAGGGAGAGGATGCGCTTGACGTAGTTCTGCGTCTCCTTGTACGGCGGTACACCCTGGTACTTGATCACCGCGTAGGCGCCGGCGTTGTAGGAGGCCAGCATGTTTTCGGTCAGATTCCCGCCGACGTCCTTGACGTAGGACGCGAGGGTGCAGTCGTACGAAGCCGCCGACGGGATCGCGTCGTTCGGATCCCACACATCGCGGTCCCCGTCGCCGTCCCCGTCGATACCGTGCGTCGCCCAGGTGCCGGGGATGAACTGCGCTATCCCCTGCGCCGCGGCATGGCTCTGCGCATTGGGGTTGAATCCGCTCTCCTGGTAGAGCTGGGCGGCCAGCAGCGCCGGGTTGATGGCGGGGCAGAGGTTCCCCCACTTCTGCACCAGCTCCTGGTAGGCGGCGGGCACGGCCCCCTTGGCCAACGCCTTGGTCCCGCCACCGACACCGTTCATGAGGTTCCCGGCGACGACGTAGACGCCGATGACGAGGAGCATGACGAAGCCGGTCCCCATAGCGACCGCGGCCCCGGCGGCGACCCAAACCTTGCGCATGCCTCAACCCTCCCCCATCCCCGGCCCGTTCAGCACGGTTTTCCCGGTCATGTCGCCCACCCTCAGCCCACTCGCCGAGCCGGCTGCCGCCATACGCGGCGTCACATCGGCGCCGGGGCCCTGTGATACGTTCTCGCCGCCGTGCTCCGCTGCGAACCGAGGAGGTGAGACCGATCCACGCTGCAACAGGTCGGGACTCCCTCCCCCGCATGGCCTAGGGAGTGCCCGCAGAAGGCATCCCGAAAGGCTCGAAACGCGTTGCGCTTCATATCTGAGACGTCGTCCGACGGCGTACACGAACAGCTCTTCGTCCTCGGTGAGGTCCCCGGTGTGCTCTGGACGCCGGAGGGCGCCGTCGGTACTCGTCCGCTCGTCCTGATGGGGCACGGCGGCGGTCAGCACAAGAAGGCCCCCGGCATCGTGGCCCGTGCGCGCCGCTTCGCTGCCGAGTGCGGCTACGCCGTCGTGGCGGTCGACGTGCCCGCCCACGGCGACCGGCCGAAGGTCGAGGAGTACGACCGGATCCTGACCGAGAACCGGGCCCGCATGGAGGCGGGCGAGGCGCTCGCTCCGCTGATCGCCGAATTCCAGGCGCTCGTGGCGCGCCGGACCGTCCCGGAGTGGCGGGCGGTGCTGGACGCGGTCCAGCAGCTCGGCCGGGTCGGCTCAGGTCCGGTGGGCTACTGGGGTGTGTCGCTGGGGTGCGGACTCGGCGTTCCGTTCGTCGCCGCCGAACCCCGGGTCCGCGCGGCGGTACTGGGCCTGGGCGGGGCGTCGCCATCGGCATCGGCATCGCCATCGCCATCGGCCGAGGCCGCCGCTCGGATCACCGTTCCGGTCCAGTTCCTGGTCCAGTGGGACGACGAGCGGGTGCCGCGCGCCCAGGGCCTGGCTCTGTTCGACGCCTTGGCCTCGGTGGAGAAGACGCTGCATGCCAACCCCGGCAAGCACGGGGAGATCCCGGCATTCGAGCTGGACAGCGCGCTGAGCTTCTTCGCCCGCCACCTCGGCTGATATCCCACCGAACGCTGCTCGCCGACGGCCTGTCCGGCGAATCACGCCGGACAGGCCGCCCGCGACGAGGAGGACTCAGCGCTTGAGCGTGAAGGTGAAGTCGCCGGAGAGCTTGCCGTTCAGCCGGACCGCCGAGACGAGCTTCCCCTCCGCGAGCAGTCGCTCGGTCTCGGCCCGCGAGAGACCGCAACCGTCAGCGATCAGTCGCACCGGCCGGACAGGTATCCGCGCAGCAAAGCGGACCGAGACGTCGATCACCTCGTGGTCCAGGTGCTCCGATCCGCCGGTGTCGAGGCGCCAGGCGCCCGTCCAGTCGAGGGCGATGCGGTTACGGCGCTGCACGACCGGATCCTGGAGCAGCTCAGCTGCCAGTCCGGGGTCGTTGTCCTGCATCCGTTCCAGCAGCTCGGGCCGTACGGAGCGCACGTTCATCCGCTCCAGGACCGTGAGCTTCGCCGTGTCCCCGCAGGCGGCACAGAGCACGAGAAGCCAGGCGTCGAGGAGTTTGTGGTTGGCGTTGATACGGAATTTGCCGTTCGCCCCGAAGCGTCCGGACGCGCATGCGTGGCAACGGCGGAGGACGGTCGGCAGGCAGGTGGGCATGACCACCCAGCTATTGAGCACAGAAGTACACCGGTTTCAGTGAGAAGTCCGCAGCAAAAAGGAGCGCGGCGCACATGCGCGACGCGCGACACATCAGCTCTCGGGAGGTCTCACAGGGTGTACAACGGCACGTCCTTGCCTAGACGACTCGGCTCGGCGCACGGTAGCGGCGTACGGCGGCACCGCTCCACCGGTTTTCGAGGCCTACCGCGGCACCTGTCCCTCCGGCACGGCACTTCTCGCCGTGCCCTCGCCCTCCGTTACGTCAGGCCACCGCACCGACACTCGGCCCACAGCAGCTTTCCGCCCTTCGACGCACCGAGCTCGCGCAGCACGGAGACGCCGACCGCGTCCGCGCAGGCGTGCACCAGGTGCAGGCCGCGACCGCCCTCGGCGTCCTTCGGCTGCACACCTGTGGGAGGTTCCTCCCGGAAGCCGGGCGGCACCCGGGGGCCCGTGTGGCCCACATCCCGACCCGCAGCCGGCCCGGCTCCCGCGACAGGATGCGGAGCGAGTAGGGACCGGCCGTGTGCAGGCGGGCGTTGGTGAGCAGTTCGGCGGCGAGCAGCTCCGCGGTGGGTGTGAGCGCGCCCAGTCCACGGGCGGCGAGCGCGGCACGGACACAGCTACTCGGAATCAAGCAGGCCCAGGTCAGCAACATGGAGACCGGCCGCCTGCCGGTCAGCGCCGACCGCGTGCGCACCATGGCCTGTCGGTACGAGTGCCCCGACAAGGAGCTCGTCGAGGCACTCGCGGGAATGACGGGCGAGCGCCGACGCGGCTGGTGGGAGGAGCACCGTGACATCCTGCCGGCGGGCCTGCTGGACCTCGCCGAATTGGAGCACCACGGCACCGCACTGCGCACCGCCCATGTCTCCGGCGTCCCCGGCCTCCTTCAGACCCTGGACCACGCCCGCGAGGTGTTTCACCAGGTCGTCCCCGAGTTGTCACCCCCCGAGGTGGAGCACCGCGCCTCATTCCGCGTCAAGCGCCAGGCCGTGCTGTTCCGCAAGAATCCGGTCCAGTATCGCGCGATCATCCATGAGGCCGCCCTGCACATGAAGTTCGGCGGATGCGAGGTGGCCAGGCGGCAGCTCAAGCACCTGCTGAAGGTGAGCGAGCACCCGAACATCTCGATCCACGTCATCCCTTTCGACGCGGGCGGCTACCCCGGAGCGGGACAGCCCGTCTACTACGTACACGGCCCCGTACCACCGCTGGACACCGTTCAGCTCGATCAGTCCCACGGCATCGTCCTTCTGAACGCAGAGGCCCAGCTCGACAAGTACCGCAAAGTCCTCGACCGCCTCATGGCCCTCAGCCTGATCGAGCTCGACTCCCGGGCCCTCATCCACCACGTCATCCAGTCGACCTGAGAGGCAGTCATGCACCCCATCCACTGGCAGAAGTCCTCGTACTGCGGCGAAGGCGAGTCCTGCCTCCACGTCGCCGCAACCCCCGGCGCCGTCCATCTCACCGAGAGCAGCGACCCCAGCGGAGCGATACTCACCGTCACTCCCGCCGACTTCCGCACCCTGCTCTCCGCGCTGCAGGGTGAGACCGGCCGAGCGCACCCCGGCGTCGAGGTGGTGACCTGCGGCGAAGGAGACGAGGACGATCACCCCGTACTCCTCCGCAGACCAGGCGCCGCGCACGACGCCGTCACTACCGACGACGCAAGTGGGACGCCTTCGTCCGAGGCGTCCGAGCCGGCGAGTTCGGCTGAGCGGGCCCACCGATCGAGCGATCAGGAGGCCTGCCCGTCACGCCCCCCGTTCGCCGTCAGCCCTGCGTCATCGGCCAGCCCCTCAGGAGCGAGCGACGTCCGCGGCGATGAACTGATTCACGGTCTCGGCGAGCTCGGGGCCTCGGTCCTCCTGCAGGAAGTGGCCGCCGCCCTCGATCGTGGTGTGCTTCTGTCCCTGCGCGCCGGGCACCCGCTCCCGGAAGATCCGGTCGAGACCGCCGGTGATCGGGTCCTGGTCGCTGAACGCGCACAGGAAGGGCTTGTCGAACTGCTCCAGGGCCTGCCAGGCCTCGCGGTTCGGCCCACTTGCGGGATCGTCGGGTGAGATCGGAACGAGCATCGGGAACTGCCGGGCGCCC
Source organism: Streptomyces poriticola (assembly GCF_036689765.1). Classification (NCBI taxonomy): domain Bacteria; kingdom Bacillati; phylum Actinomycetota; class Actinomycetes; order Kitasatosporales; family Streptomycetaceae; genus Streptomyces; species Streptomyces poriticola. The sequence goes on along the minus strand of NZ_JBAGKH010000054.1, from coordinate 8,989 downwards.
GCCTTGAAGGAGTCGTCGGGAAACGGTGCGTCGTAGGCTGACGTCACCGCGGGGGGCAGATCGCTGCGGCAGCCGGAGTTCACGATGCTCCCCACGCGCAGATCAGGCGTGCTCTGGCTGAATTCACGCCAGTCCAGGAACGCCTTCGAGGGCTCGCCGTCCCCTGTGGGAAGGAAGGTGTTGGCCACGACGACCCTGGCGAAGCGGTCGGGGTGCTCCGCCACCAGGCGGAGGCCGATGAGCCCGCCCCAGTCCTGGCACACGAGGGTGATGCCGCGCAGGTCGAGGCGGTCGAAGAGGGCCTCCCGCATCCAGTCCACGTGGCGTTGGTAGGTGTAGTCGGAGCGTGCGGCCGGTTTGTCGGAGCGGCCGAAGCCGATGAGATCGGGAGCGACGCACCGGTGACCCGCCCGAGTGAGCACCGGGATCATGTGCCGGTACAGGTAGGACCAGGACGGCTGACCGTGCAGCAGCAGCACCGTCTCTCCGGAGCTGCCGTCACCGTCGTCCACGTAGTGCACACGCAGCGCGTCGCCGCTGCCGTCGCCTGCCGCCACAACCACGTAGGCCGGCGGGAAGGGGTGGTCGGGCAGGTCGTGGAACCGTTCATCGGGCGTACGCATGATCTGCATGGTCCGGGTACCTCCTGTGAATTCTGGGTACAGCGACTCCGCGCCGAGCAGCGAGGCGGCACTGGTACTTCACCTCAACCTGGAACGACCGTTTCAAGATACAGGCGGCGTCGCGCACACGCCAGATCCGCGCCGGTATCCTGGAATCATCAGTCCAAGTTCACGGGGTGAGGCGTGCCAGACATCAAGCACTTCGACACGGACACGACCCTGGACACGGTCATGCGCCTGTTCTGGCGCAACGGCATGGTCTCGACGGGAATCCAGGACGTGGTGACGGCCACGGGACTCAACCGGTCGAGCCTCTACGCCACGTTCGGCGACAAGCAGGAGCTCTATCGCGCGGCACTCCGACGCTATGCCGAGCAGCGTTCCGGGCCGAGGTTCCGCCGCCTCGCCGAGGACGGGCGCGGGCTCCCCGCGATCTTCGACTTCTTCGGCGAGCTGATCGAAGCATGCTGCTACGGCGAGCACGCACGCTGGGGCTGCATGATCTCCAACGCCCACGCGGGCACCGAGAGCGGCGACCCCGAGGTCCGCGCCCTGCTCGACCGCCAGTACCTGGAGCTCCGGGACTCCCTGCGCACCGCGCTGATGACGGCCGACGGTCTGAACCAGCTGGAACCGGGCGTCGACCCGGGCTCGGTCGCCGACGCCCTCGCACTCCTCACCCATGGCGTCAACCTGCGCTCACGAGCCGGGGTTGACGCCCGCACCCTGCGCGAGACCGTGGCCGCGACCCTGAACGCAATCGGCGGTCACGGGACGGAAGGAGAGGGGCTCACGCCGGGCCCCTCCCGGCCCGCCGAGGCACGGGACAGAGAGGTCTAACGACACAACCGCCGCCAGGTTCCGCCCCGGCTTCATTGCCCATCGTGACCGTACGTGATACACAGAGTGACCATACGACTCATTGCATACCGCTCGCGCCGCCCCACGAGGGTCCGGCGAGGGACGGTGGCAAGGTGTTTGTACGAAACCCGCCAATCAATGACGCCAAGTCGACATCCGGCAGCGCCATCGTCGGCGAGAATAGGCCTGACCTCTGCTCGACAGCAGGGGCGCGGAACTACCCAACAGGGGCGGTGACTTACATGTTCTTTGCGGCCGACGAGGGCGACATCAACACCATTATCGGCGGGATCGCTCCGGATTGGGGCCCCTTCGGCAGTCTGGGCAACGAGGCCAAGGTCATGATCGAGGTGGTCATGGCCGTGGCCATCCTGATCTGCCTGGGCATCGCCATCTGGGGCGCCGCAAAGCAGCGCATCGGCGCCACCGCGCTGCGCGACACCTTCAGCGCCGAACAGGGCAAGGGCCTCATCATCGCCGGACTGACGGGCGTGTTCATCATCGGTTCGCTCGGGACGCTCTTCACCATCGTGTACGGCATGGCCGTCTAGGGCGGATCCCGGCCCCCACTCCACTCCTCCTCCCCCCATCCCACCCGCCCGTCGTGCCCCCGGCTGAGGTTGCGTTTCCCTGATGTCGAGTCACCACACCGCGCCCGCGCGGGAACCAGCACGGCTACCGTCGTACTACTACGGCATGGGGCACGAGGAGTTTCCGCACGACGTCGAGGGGGCGGACGCGGCATGAGTCTCGGAGACGGGCACGAGGCCTCCGGCGGCTACGGCGGCACCGGCCAGACGCGCACGCGCCTGCCCGACGGGGGCCCGCGCAGAGGCGGCCGGTCGTCGTCGCGCAGCCTGGTCACGGTCGTCGGCGTCGTCGTACTGCTGATCGCCGCGATCGCCTTCGCGAACCGTGGAGGAGACGATTCCGCAGCGGGGTCGGAGGCCGCCGACAAGCCCAAGGCCGCGGCGACCGCGCCGACCGGCGAACACCCGGTACAGGCCGGTTTCGCCCGGGACGAGCAGGGGGCGCAGAGCGCGGCGGCGAACTACGCCGTGGCGCTGGGGTCCGCCGACATGTTCGACAAGGCGAAGCGCGACGCGATTCTGCTTTCGATCATCGTCCCCTCCAGGTCGGCGGACCTGACTGCCACTCTGGACAGGGCGTACAGCCCCGCGTTCAACAAAAACGTCGGACTGAACGAGAACGGCTCGACGCCGGAGGGCTACACCTTCGTGTCCCGCACCAGCCCAATCGGTACGAAGGTCACCGAGTCGTCGGGCGACGCGGTGAAGGTCGAGGTCTGGTGCAGCGGTCTCCTCGGTCTCGCGGGCGAGAAGTCCACGATGCCGGTCACGAACAGCTGGTTCACCATCACGATGCAGCTGGCGTGGACGGACGGCGACTGGAAGATCGTGACGCACTCCCAGAAGGACGGCCCCGCCCCCATTCCCGGTGACGACCAGGCCTCAAGCGCCGACGAGATGGCGAAGGCCGTCCAGGAGTACGGAGGGTTCACCTATGCGCGCTAGCCGCCGCGTACTCACGCTGACCGGCATCGTCGCCGTCGCACAGGTGACAGCGGTCCTCACCGCCACGCGCGCCCTCGCCGCACCCACGCCCACGCCCACGCCGAGTGACGACCCCTGCGACCTGATCCACGGCGCCGCGAAGGAGTACTGCGAACGCGACGAAGGATCCGGCGGCACCGGAGGCGGCGGTGGAGGCTCCCTCAACGACCCCACATCCACCCTCGACCCCCTCTCATCCCTGGCAAGGGGCTGCGCCGACGCCGCAGCGTGGACGGTCGACAAGCTCAGCGCCGCCGTGCAGGACACCGCCGAGGTGGACTTCACCAACACCACGTTCCTCCAGCAGTACGCCGTCGTCTTCGCCGCGTCGACGATCCTCACCCTCCTCCTCTGGCTGCTGGCCGTGGCCAAGCGAGCCGTCCGCGGCGTGCCCTTCACCACCGCGGTCTCCGAGGCGGTCGGGTTCCTCTGGCTCACCGTGCTGGCCTCCGCCTTCACTCCGCTGATCCTGTACACGGTCGTGTCGGCGACCGACGGCGTCACCGACGTACTGGCGTCGGCCACCGGCGACCAGACCGACACGTTCTTCGGCACCTTCTCCGCCGCCCTGGAGAAGGGCGAGGACATCGGCGGCGGACCGATCATGCTGATCGTCGTCTCCTTCGTGTCGATCCTCGCCGCCGGCGTCCTCTGGCTGGAGCTGGTCATCCGCGCCGCCCTGCTCTACGTCGGTGCGCTGCTCGGCACCGTCGTCTACGCGGGGCTCGTCGACAAGAACCTGTGGGGGCACGTCCGCCGCTGGGCCGGGATCATGATCGCCGTGATCCTGGTCAAGCCCGTCATCGTCATCGTCCTCGGGCTGGCCGGTGCACTGTCCGCCGACGAGGGGCCGGACGCGTTCTCCGCGGTCGTCTCCGGCTTGGCGATCATCCTGCTCGCCATCTTCGCGTCCGCGATGATCTACCGCTTCGTCCCCGGCTTCGGCGACGAGATCGCCCACTCCCGCAACAACCGCATCATGCAGGGCGCCGAGAACAAGGCCGCCGCCGTCATGAGCTCACCGGCGACCCTCGTCGCCCAGGGCATCAAGACCCACAGCTCCCGCACCCACCAGGGCGGGGACACCGGCTCCGGCTCCCCGCGCCCCGCCAATCCCGCCTCCGGCGGCGTCGCCGCGCACAGCACGCGCACCCCGAACGGCGGCGGATCTGTCCCCTCCGCCGCACCCGCACCGCGCTCCGCCAACCCGGTGAACAGCCCGGTGAACACGCCCCACGCCAGCAGCACCCGCAACAGCAGTACCAACCGCACGGGAGGTGAAGGGCGTTGACGGCTGATTCCCACGCGGCCCATGTGTCCCACCCGGTCACGCCCCGCCGTACATATCTGATCGGCCGCGCCCGGCCGAACGCGATCGTCGGCCGCAACCGCGAGACCGGCGAGATCGCGCTCATCGTCCTGGGCGCGTTCCTCGGCATGATGTGCGGGCTCCTCGTCCCCCTTCTCACTCTGCGGATCGTGCTGCTCGTCGGCTTCCCGATGCTGGCGCTCGCGGCGGTCTACGTGCCGTACAAGCACCGGACGTTCTACAAGTGGTTCGAGATCAACCGCAGCTACAAGCGGGCCCTTCGGCGGGGGGCGACCTACCGCTCCGCCGCCGCCGAGGCCGGCACCCGGCTGGACGGGCGGGAGATCGAGGTCGGCCCGCCGCCCGGCATCGGCCGTATCACCTGGCTGTCCGCGCCGTTCGGGCCGGACGAGATCGCCGTACTGCTGCACGCGGACCGCAAGACGGTGACGGCCGCGATCGAGATCGAGGGGCCCGGCGTCGGCCTGCGCGACTCCGAGGACCAGGAGGCCCTGGTCGACCGGTTCGGCACGCTGCTCAAGCACGTGGCCAACGGCGACGGCTTCGTCACCCGCCTGCAGATGCTCGCCCGCACCCTGCCCGCCGACCCCGACGCCCACGCCAAGGACGTCGCCGTCCGCGGGGACGACAGGGCGCTGCCCTGGCTGCAGCAGTCGTACGACCAGCTGCAGTCCATGGTGTCCACCAGCAGCGAGCAGCACCGCGCCTACCTGGTCGCCTGCATGCACTACACCCGCGACCTGGCCGCGGAGGCGCACGCCATGGCGCGGGCCGCGCGGCCGCAGCAGGGGCGCAGGCTCGACCGGGACGCGGGCCTCGCGGTCGTGATGGCACGTGAGCTGACCGACATCTGCTCGCGGCTCCAGGAGGCCGACATCCGCGTACGGCAGCCCCTGGGTCAGGGGCGGCTGGCCTCGCTCATCCACTCCATGTACGACCCGGACCACCCCATCGACCACCTCCAGGCGATGACCAAGCGCAACACCTGGCCGGCCGAGCTGGACGCCACCGAACCCACCTTCCTGCAGGCCAAGACCCGGGAGTCCAACACCCGCGCGCCCTGGTGCCACGCCACCGCGTGGGTGAAGGAGTGGCCGATGACCCCCGTCGGCGTCAATTTCCTCGCGCCGCTGCTCGTCCACACCCCGGACGTCATCCGCACGGTCGCCGTCACGATGGACCTGGAACCCACCGAGGTCGCCATCGAGCGGATGCTGACCGAGAAGACCAACGACGCGGCCGAGGCCTCCCGCGCCGCCAAGATGAACCGCACCGTCGACCCCCGCGACCTCGCCGCGCACAGCCGGCTCGACCAGCGGGGCGAGGACCTCGCCAGCGGCGCCGCCGGCGTCAACCTGGTCGGCTACATCACCGTCTCCTCCCGCAGCCCCGAGGCACTCGCCCGCGACAAGCGGACGATAAGAGCGTCGGCCGGAAAGTCGTACCTGAAGCTGGAGTGGTGCGATCGCGAGCACCACCGCGCCTTCGTGAACACCCTCCCGTTCGCCACCGGCATCCGAAGGTAGGGCTGAGCCTGATGCGGGACCCGCTGACCGTCCTCACCGATGCCTTCACCTCCTTCCTCTTCGGGAAGGTCGAGACGACCCGCCCACCGGTCCGTACCTCCACCGGCCAGGCCCAGGCCGTCTACCTGCCCACCGCCGCGCCCGGCCTCGGCGACTCCGGCGTCATCATCGGCCGCGAGGTCTACTCCGGGAAGGGATACATCTACGACCCCTTCCAGCTGTACGGCCAGCAGCTCCCCGCCCCGCACTGGCTGGTCCTCGGCGAGTCCGGCAACGGCAAGTCGGCGCTGGAGAAGACGTACGTGCTCCGGCAGCTGCGCTTCCGCGACCGGCAGGTCGTCGTGCTGGACGCGCAGGGCGAGGACGGCGTCGGCGAATGGAACCTCATCGCACAGGAGCTGGGGATAACTCCCATCCGCCTGGACCCGACGGCCGCCCTGGACCACGGCATCCGGCTCAACCCCCTGGACCCGTCGATCACCACCACGGGCCAGCTCGCCCTGCTGCGCACCATCATCGAGGTCGCCATGGGCCACGGCCTCGACGAACGCTCCGGGTTCGCGCTGAAGGTCGCGCACGCCTACGTCAACGAGACGATCGTCGAGCGGCAGCCGGTGCTCACCGACATCGTCGAGCAGCTCCGGCACCCCGAGCCGGAGTCCGCCGAGGCGATGAACGTCGACATAGACGACGTACGGGCCTGGGGACTGGACGTCGCCCTGGTTCTGGACCGGCTCGTCGACGGTGACCTGCGTGGCATGTTCGACGGTCCGACCACGGTCGGCATCGACCTGGACGCGCCGCTGATCGTCTTCGACCTGTCCCACATCGACCGCAACTCCATCGCCATGCCGATCCTGATGGCGATCGTCGGCGTCTGGCTGGAGCACACCTGGATCCGCCCCGACCGCAAGAAGCGCATCTTCCTGGTCGAGGAGGCCTGGCACATCATCAACAGCCCGTTCGTGGCGCAGCTGTTCCAGCGGCTGCTGAAGTTCGGGCGCCGGCTGGGCCTGTCCTTCGTGGCGGTCGTGCACCACCTGTCCGACGTCGTGGACGGGGCGGCGGCCAAGGAGGCCGCGGCGATCCTGAAGATGGCCTCGACCCGGACCGTCTACGCCCAGAAGGCCGACGAGGCACGGGCCACGGGCCGCGTCCTGGGCCTGCCGCGCTGGGCCGTCGAGATCATCCCCACCCTGACGCCGGGCATCGCGGTCTGGGACGTCAACGGCAATGTCCAGGTCGTCAAACACCTGGTCACCGAGACCGAGCGCCCGCTGGTCTTCACCGACCGCGCGATGACCGAGTCGTCCAGCGACCTCACCGACGACGACGCCCTGCGCGCCGCCGAGCTGGAGGCCGAGGAACGCGCGGCGGCCTTCGTGGAACAACACCTCGGCGACTCGTCCGAATCGACGGTCGCCTAGGACACAGGGGGAGGAACGCATGAGACCCGACGACCGGCACCCCGACGGCCGAGGCGGCATCCCGGACGGCCTGCTGGTCGGCGCCATCGCGTTCCTCCTCGGCATGACCGCGCTGACCTGGACGGCGACCGGCCTCGCCGGACTGCTCGCGCACGGCTCCTGGCCCACCGGCGTCACCTTCGCCCGCACCCCGACGGCCATGCGGCAACTCGTCGCCGAGCCCCACGACATCCCCGGCGCCTGGCCGGACGCGCCTGCGGCCGGGCTGTCCGGGTACGGTCTGTTCTGGGGGCTGTTCATCGGCCAGATGATGGTGCTCGTCGTCCTGACCGTGTTCGTCCTCGGCACACTGGCCCGCTGGAAGGCGGTACGGCAGCGGCGGCGGGCGGCGGAGGAGAGTGAGGCGGAGAGGGCAGAGAAGGCAGAGGCGGAGAAGGCGGTGAGGGCGTCGAGGGCGGCTGAGAAGGGCGCGGAGGCCGTGGCGGACGCATCGGCGCCCGGCGTACGCGAGGTACCGGTCCCCCGGGCACCCCACCGGCCACCGGCGCCACAGGAGGCACCCGCACAGCAGCCACCGGCACAGGAGGCAACGGCGCGGCCGGAACCCGCCCCCCTGGCCGCCGCCGCGCAGAGCACTCGAGCCGACGGCTGGGAAGCGCACCACCGCCCGGCACGCGCCGTGCACTACGGCGCCCCGGAGGCCCGCGCCACCACCGCCGCCCAGGCCGTCCGGGACGCCGAGGGTCCCGCCCTGGTCGTCACCTCGAACCCCGCCCTCTGGCAGGACACCAAAGACGCCCGCGCCAAACTCGGCCCCGTCCACCTCTACGATCCCGCCCACCTCTGCGACACCCCGTCCCGCCTGCACTGGTCGCCCACGGCGGGGTGCGAGGACAAACAGACGGCGGCCCGTCGGGCCACCGCCCTGCTCACCCCCGTACGGCCCACGGCCAAACTCGACCAGGCCGTAGGCGACACCGCCGAGACCCTCCTGCGCAGCTACCTGCACGCCGCCGCCATCGACGGCCGCACAGTCCGCCATGTCCACCGCTGGTCCCAGGGCATCCAGGTGCAGGACGCCGTACGCATCCTGCGCACCAGCCCCAAGGCCGCCCCCGGCGCCGCCGGCGAACTGGAGGGGGCGCTCACCGCCCACCCCGAACGCCGCGACATGGCCCACCAGCTGACCGCGCGGGCACTCTCCGCCCTCTCCACGGTCAACATCCGTGAGGCATGTACCCCGAACCGGGCGGATGGGCTCGCCCTGGATTCCTTCATCCACGAAGGGGGAAGCCTCTATGTGGTCGGTGAGCCTCTCGAGGACCCCAGGACGGATCCGGGCGCGATGCCGCTCCTGACGGCCCTCGTCTCCAGCGTGGTCGAGCGCGGCCGGCGCATGGCCGAACGGTCATCCTCCGGTCGGCTCGACCCACCAATGACGCTCGTCCTGGACGACGTCGCCGCCGTGGCTCCACTGCCACAGCTGCCGGAGTTGCTGGCCTCCGGAGCGGACCAGGGCCTGCCCACACTCGCCCTGCTCCGGTCCCGCGAACAGGGCCGCGCCCGCTGGCCACATGACGAGCTCCCGGTGTAGCGAGCTTGCCCTGTAGCCGGCCTCCCGTGCAGCGCCGGCCCCGTCACCTGTCGA
>NZ_JBAGKH010000053.1:0-18901 GCF_036689765.1 Streptomyces poriticola | reverse complement strand
AACCAGAACACCTCGCAGCACAGCGCACGCCAGAATCCCAAGGGTGCACCGGACCCGCACCGCACGACCCGGACGTTGCACATCGGCCCGTACTTGTGCATGATCCGCGCCGTCGACTCCAGCCTCATGAACTCCTTGTACTTGTCCTTGAACGCATCGATCCGCGCGATCCGCCAATGGCTGACCAGCAGATCCCCGCACCCGTGGTAGCTGTCCAGGTCCTCCATGACCGTCACCTTGGACAACCGCTCGCCCGACTCCAGGCGGCTCAGATAGCTCTTGTCGTAGCCGGTCTCGTCGGCCAGCTGGGCCAGCGACTTGCCCGACCGCTCGCGCAGGAAGCGCAGGGTCCGCCCGAGCACGTCCCGCCCGGTGACCCGTTCCGCGTCGGCTTCTTCCGTCACGGCATCCCCTCCTGCTTGGGGAGGTCTCCGACTCCACTCCGGGGGCGACCTGCCCGTCAAAGGCCCAGCAGGCCATCGCCAGCGGGCCCAAGGCAATGCTGCCGTCGATGCTCGCGGCCCGTTCCTCATTCAGGGTCCAGTACGCCTGGTGCAGCTTCAATGCCTCGACGAGGCCCGAGGAGAAGCCGTCCCGGTCGCCGGTGCTGCGGTTGCGGCGGATCAGCAACTGCCTGCTCCCGGGCCGGGGGTCGGTGAGGTCGATGACAGCCCAGTCGGCAGCGGTCGGGGTCGGAGGTCCAGGAACGCGGAACATGGAGTTCCCGGTCTACCGCGGCGTGCCCGCGTTGGCCGGCGTAGACCAGGTAGACGGCGACCTGGGCGTTCTCGATCCTGCCTGCGGCGCCTGCAGGCCGAGTCCCAACTTCCGTGCCCGGCGGCGGGATTCGACCCGCGTGAACCGTCCCGCTATCTGGCTCATCAGGCCCTCGAACGCCTCCTGCCAGCGGGCAGGGTTTACGCTGTGACCTGCGGCCACCGCATGATCTTCAGTCTTCACACGCCGATGATCAACGGTGGCCGCACCCGTCTCCACAGCGCGTCAGGGTCGCGCAGCGTCTTTCTGCCGTCCTATGTCTGGAGGACTTGTGCAACGTGGCGAAGTCTGGTGGGTCCAGTTCGACGAGCGGAGGTTGGTCGTACTGCTGTCGGGAGACGACGCGTCCGGGATCCGGGTGATGCAGGTCGTCGCTCCGGCGGGCGTCGACATCAGCGGTCTGGGCATCGAAGTGATGGTGGGCGCCGGTGAAGGACTGCCGTTCGAAGGCGTGCTACGGCTCGCGTTCCCGCGTCCAGGCTTCACTCCTTGCACGTGGCTGACCACTGTGTCACGGGACGACCTGATAGAGCGGGCGGCCGTCCTGTCCTCCGCGAAGCTCAGCGAGATTGACGATGCCCTCCGACTCGCCGAACAAGCGCAGGAGCAGACCCCGGCGACGACCGCGAAGCTCAGCGAGACAAGGGACGCCCTCCGTCTCGGCGAACTCGGGTAGAGGGAGAAGGAGCCGACGCCCGCGACGGCTGGGCGGTCTCGGCCAGATGATCGACGCTGGCCGACTGTCGCCTCGGCGCCCTTCACTATCGAGATCACGATCTACGGCTGGAGTACCAAGGGGGAAGCAGGGGTCATGTGTCAAATTCTCCGACCCATGAGCGGATCAGCAGATGTCGAGGCAGATATTCAGACTCGACTTCCACAGGGAATCCGTTGTCGAATGCCATGCAGGCTATAGCGAGCGGTCCTAGAGCTACGAGAGCCTCGCCACTGAGTGCACGCGCCTCGTCGCCAGCCCAGTAATCCTTGTGCCGAGTAAGAGCTTTTGCAGGGACTGGTTGAATTCGTCCGCTCTACTCCGGTTACAGAGCTGGAAGAGCTCCATCGGAGGATAGGGCTGCTTGAGCATGGTATCCGCGTCGGCGTACCGAGGAACCGTATCATCCGTGCCGCGGATAGCGGTGGCGAGTTTGTCCCACATTTCATCGTCGACCGCGTCAGCACGATAGACGTCCGAAGTCTCAAGCCGTTCAAGCGCTCGCTGACTCCCCTTTTCAGCGGCACCATGACCTCGTCCGCGTTGTCGCGCCTGAACTTCGGCGGAGCCGAGGCGGTGCTGGAGGACAGCAGGGCCGGGGAGCGGGCGCTGAGGTTTGCGCTGCGGCGGGTCGTGGAGTCGCTGCGCGACGTGCTCCGCATCGCGGTCAGCCGCGGGACGCGCATCCGGGAGGGCAGGCCGGGATGACCGCCGGAGGTGGCGGACAACGTGGCGACCGGCGTGGGCGGGACGGTGACGCCCCCTGAGCGAGCGGGACACCCGCGTCGAGGGCCCGGCACCGCCGACTGCGCCGAGGGCCCGGCACCGCCGCAACCGCGGAGTGCCGGGCCCGATGGGGAGTGCCGGGCCCATATGGGAACCTCGGTCCCCTTACTGCACCGACCGTGAACCGGTTACTGGACGACCGTGATCCGGTCCGCCGTCGGCGGTTCGATCGGGTCGGACGCCGACGAGTTCGCCGTCAGGTACTGCTCCAGCGCGGCCAGGTCCTCCGCGCCGACCAGTTCGTTCGCGCCCTCGCCCAGCGTCGGGAAGCCGTCGCCGCCGCCCGCGAGGAAGCTGTTGGTCGCGACGCGGTAGGTGGCCGCCGGGTCGATGGGCGCGCCGTCGAGACGGACGGAGTCGGTGACGACGCGGTCCGCGCCCGACTTCGTCAGGTCCAGGGTGTAGGTCAGGCCCTCGGACACCTGCAGGATCTTCGGCGCCGCCTCGTTGGCGCCGCTCACCTGCTCCTTGAGCACCTGGATCAGCTGGGCGCCCGTGAAGTCCTGCAGGTTCACCGTGTTGGCGAACGGCTGGACGGTGAAGCCCTCCGCGTACGTCACGACACCGTCGCCCTCACCGGCCGAGGCGGTGTACGTGAGCGGGGCTCGGATGCCGCCCGGGTTCATCAGGGCCAGGTCGGCCTTCGGGTCCTGCTCGCGCGCGTGGGCCAGCTGCGCGTCGGCGATCAGGTCACCGAGCGGGGACTCGGTGCCGTCGCGGGATATGTCGGCGGAGATGTGGCCGATGGGGCGGTTGCCGATGGGGGCGGCCAGCGCGTTCCACTTGTCGATCAGCCGGGTCATGTCCCGCGCCTTCGGGACGTCCCGGGTCACCACGTGGTTCGCCGACTGCACGGCCGTACGGGCGATGTCGCCGGTCCAACGGTCGTACGTCAGGGTCGTGTCCGTGTAGAGACGGCCGTAGGACGCGGCGGAGGTGACCATGCGGGGCTTGCCGGACGGGTCCGGGATGGTGCAGACGTACGCCGCGTGGGTGTGGCCGGTGACCAGCGCGTCCACCTTCGGCGTGACGTTCTCGGCGATCTCGGCGATCGGGCCGGAGATGCCGTCGCCCGCGCCCGGGGAGTCGCAGTCGTAGTTGTAGGCGGACGACGCCGGGAAGCCGCCCTCGTGGATGAGGGCGACGATCGACTTCACGCCCTGGCGCTGCAGCACCCGGGCGTACTTGTTGATCGTCTCGACCTCGTCCTTGAACTTCAGGCCCTTGACGCCGTCCGCGGAGACGATGTCCGGGGTGGCCTCCAGCGTCACACCGATGAAGCCGACCTTTACGCCGTGCTTCTTCCACACCCAGTACGGCTTGAGGATCGGCCTGCCGGTCTTCTCGTCGAGGACGTTCGCGGCGAGGTACGGGAAGTCGGCGCCCTTGAACCGCTTGTCGGTGTAGCAGCCGTCCGTCGGGTGGCAGCCGCCCCGCTGCAGCCGGGCGAGCTCGGTCGCGCCCTCGTCGAACTCGTGGTTGCCGACGCTGGTGACGTCCAGGTCGAGCTTGTTCAGCGCCTCGATGGTCGGCTCGTCGTGGAAGAGGCCGGACAGCAGCGGGGAGGCGCCGACCATGTCGCCACCGGCGGCGGTGACGGAGTAGCGGTTGCCCTTGCGGGCCTCGCGCAGATGCGTGGCCAGGTACTCCACGCCGCCCGCGTCGATCGTCCGCGTGGTGCCGTCGTGCTGGAGCTCGGTGACCCGGCCGGAGGAGCCGGCGGGCGGCTCCAGGTGGCCGTGCAGGTCGTTGAAGGAGAGAAGCTGGACGTCCTGGTAGCGGCCGGGCCAGTGCCAGTGGTGGCCTTTGCCGCCGTGGTCCCGGTCCCGGTCGCGGTTCTCGCCCGCGCTCGCCGTGGCCGTCGACGGAAGTGCGGCCGCGGCGAGCGCGCCGACGGCGACGACCCCGGCGGCGAGCGCGCGGAGACGGCGGCTGCTGCTGCGGCTCGCCGGGCTGCTGCTGCCGCGTCTGCGGCGCGGATCGTGCGGCTGTTCTGTGGCTGGCATGCGCCCCCCTGTGGGTCTGCGTCAGTCAGAGGGCCGAGAAGTCGGCCCGACGGCGCAGCCTAGAGTCAACGCGCGTAGCGCAACAGGGGGTTCCGGTTACGTCCTGATTTCCACCGGCCGTCGGCCCCGGTTCCGCCCGCCTCCCGGTGCCGCCACTTTTCCCGGCGCGCACCGTACCCTCGTACGCATGACCAGCGACGACTTCGCACGGCCCGGCCGCACCCGCTCGATCGAGACGTACGCCGAACTCACCGCGGAGCAGACCGAGGCCGTTCTCGCCCTCCTCGCCGAGGCAGCCCGGTACGACGGTCAGCCGGCCGTGTCCGAGCAGGGTCGGCTGCAGTTGCGCGGCGGCGCCCGCGACGGCGTCTCCCATCTGCTGCTCACCGCCGGCGACGAACTCGTCGGCTACGCCCAGCTGGAGGACACCGACCTGGTGGAGCCGCCGGCCGCCGAGCTGGTCGTCCACCCCTCGCACCGCGGTCAGGGGCACGGGCGGGCGCTGGGCTCGGCGCTGCTCGCCGCCTCGGGCAAGCGGCTGCGCGTGTGGGCGCACGGGGGCCATTCCTCCGCCCGCCATCTGGCGCAGGTCCTGGGCCTCACCCTCTTCCGTGAACTGCGGCAGATGAGGCGTCCGTTGGCCGGCATGGAGCTGCCCGACCCGGTGCTGCCGGAGGGTGTGACCGTACGGACGTTCGTGCCGGGGCAGGACGACGCGGCCTGGCTCGCCGTGAACGCCGCCGCGTTCGCCCACCACCCCGAGCAGGGCTCCCTCAGCCGGCGGGACCTCGACGACCGCAAGGCCGAACCGTGGTTCGACCCCGCGGGGTTCTTCCTCGCCGAGCGGGCGGGGGAGCTGATCGGTTTCCACTGGACCAAGGTCCACGCGGACGAGGGGCTGGGGGAGGTGTACGTCCTCGGTATCCGGCCGGACGTCCAGGGCGGCGGCCTCGGCAAGGCACTCACCGGCATCGGCCTGCGGCACCTGGCGGGGCTGGGACTGCCCACGGCGATGCTGTACGTCGACGCCGACAACAAGGCGGCGGTGTCCGTCTACGAGCGGCTGGGCTTCACGACGCACGAGACGGACCTGATGTACCGCACGGAGACGTGAGGACGGAGCCCCACGCCCCCGCGCTCTCACTCCGCTGCGTCGGTACGGCCGGTCGACTCCCGATGCGAACGGTCCCCGGTACGGCCATGCACTCCGCTGGAAGTGCCGCGACATGCCGTCGCTCGTCTGCGGTGCCGTCGTGGCTGGTCGCGCAGTTCCCCGCGCCCCTTCAGTTCTCCGCGCCCCTTCAGGGCGCTGCCGAACCGCAGCGGACTTCGCCCGACCTGCTCAGTTCCCACGAGGTGCGACCGGTCCCGGTGCGACCGGTCCCGGGTGCAGCCGTGCCGGGTACGGCCGGTCCCCGGTACGGCCGGTCCCCTCCGGGTACACCACTTCACTCCCGGCGGGGCCACGCCACGGCCCCCAGGGCCACACCGCCACCAGAGGGCTACGCCACCGCCCGTACGCCCGCGTCACTCCTCGCATGAGTCGGCGCTCCCCGGCCCGGGGACCCCCAGCAGCTCGGCCGCCCGCGCGGTCGTCACCGTCGGGGAGGTCAGCTCGCCCCAGTGCCTACGCACCTGGGCCGCCACCTGCCCGCCGTCCGGCCGTTCGAGGAGCCGTCGTACGACGTCCGTCTGGCCCTCCGTCATACGCAGCGGCTCGGTGTGCGACAGGACGATCGCGGAGCCGGTGACGCTGTCGTCGAGGCGGACCCGGCGCAGCACGTCCAGGGGGTCGTCCTGCCAGCTCAGCGAGAGCCACATGACGGTCACCATCCGCCCGTCGCAGAGCTCGCCGCCCGCCTCCTCACTGCCCGCGACCAGCGTGGCGGCGACGGCGGTGGAGAACTCCGGCACCCGGTTGCCGCCCCAGGCGGTGCCCACGGACACCTCGCCCGGTCGCGCGGCCGGGGCGATCGCGGAGTCCGTCTCCAGGCCGTAGCGGGCCTCGATCCGCTGCCGTACCAGCAGCGGCCGCTCGTGCGCGGACCCGCCGGCGAGGGACTGGACGCGGTCCGCGACCTCGGCCCACGCACCGGCCCTGGGCACCCACTCGGGGAACGCACAGTACGTGTGCCGCCCGCGCTCCACGCACTCCTGCACCTCCTCCGGGGCGGCCGAGGCCCGCTCCCGGGCGGCGGCGAGCCCCGACGGCACGGCCACCGTCTGGGCGACGGCCCCCACCAGCCCCATCACCAGCGTCACGGCCACCCCCGCCCGGACGGCCGGGCCGCGGCCACCGGCCGCCAGCACCGCCAGGAACCCCGCGCACAGCGCCACACCCGCCAGATACAGCGCGTGCCAGCCTGCGGGACGCCCCAGCAGCTCGGACGGCAGAGGCTGTACGCCCCACTCGGAGACGACCGGAGCGAGCCACTCCGTCCTCGCCCCGCCGATCGACAGCACCCCGGAGCCGAACACGAACAGCAGGCCCACGGCCAGCAGCGGCGCCGCGAGCGGCGCCGGAACCACCCGGGCCAGCAGCACCCCGACCGCCCCCAGCAGCAGCACCGTCAGCGGCCCCACCGCCAGTTCGGCGGGCGAACCGTGGCCGACCGCCCCCGGCCGGAGGGCCGCCCAGGCGAACTGCCCGGTCACGCACACCGCGGTGAGCAGCGCGACCGGTACGACGGACAGCACATGGGCGGCGGTACGGGACGCGGCGGGCAGGACGAGCACGGAGAGCTGCGCCTCGGTGCCGTGCCGCCGGGGCCGCAGGGCGGCGTGGTTGGCGGCGAGCAGCACGGCGAGCGCGACGAGCATCGGCCCGGCCTGCGTGGCCCGGTCGGCGTCCTGGAGCGCCGGATACCCGTCCCAGGCACCCCGGTCACGCCACACGACCCAGCCGGCGTACGCCAGGAACGCGCCGACGACGAGCACGTTCCGCAGCAGCCGCCGCGACTCGAAGCGGGCCAGCGCGACCACGGCCCGGGCCCCCGACCGCTGTCCGTCCGTCTCCGGAACCGCCTGCAGCACGGCACTCACGCGGCCACCCCCGCACCCGCACCGTCGAGAGCGAGGAGATAGCCGTCCTCCAGGGTGGGTTCGAGGAGCTCGGCGCCGTCCGGCGGGTCACCCACGTTACGGAAGGTCCCGGTCCCGGTACGCCACCCCGCCCTGGCCCCCGGATCGCGTTCCGTACTGCTCCACACCCGGCCGTCCGCCCGCGCGGTCAGCTCCTCGGGCGTGCCGTCGAACCGCACCGCGCCGCGGGCCAGGACCAGCACCCGGTGGCACAGCATCGCCACGTCCTCCGTCTGATGCGTGGACAGCAGCACGGTCCGCCCCTCGCCGGTCCCCGCGATCAGTTCGCGGAACCGCATCCGCTGCTCGGGGTCCAGGCCGACGGTGGGCTCGTCCAGCACGAGGAACCCGGGGTCACCGACGAGCGCGGCGGCCAGTGCGACCCGCTGCCGCATACCGCCCGACAGTTTCCCGATCCGCCGCCCGCGCACCTCGCCGAGCCCGACCTCCTCCAGCACCCGCCGCACCTCGCGATGGCGCGCGCCCCGGTCCGTCAGCTCCTTCAGGATCGCGACGTAGTCGACGAACTCGAATGCCGTGAACTCCGGATGGAACCCCGGCGTCTGCGGCAGATACCCGAGCCGCCGCCGCGCCTCCTGCCGCCCGCGGGCCGTGCCCGGATCGTGCCCGAGCACGGTGAGCGCGCCCCGGTCGGCGCGCAGGGCGGTGGCCAGTACCCGCAGCAGGGTGGTCTTGCCGGCCCCGTTGGGCCCGAGCAGCCCCGTGACGCCGGGGCTCAGCCGCAGGGAGACGTCGTCGAGCGCGCGCGTGCGGCCGTAGTGCAGGCCGAGCCCGTCGGCAGAGACGCTGGTGATCACAGAGCACTCCCGGAGAAGGACCGAAAACCAAAAGAAGGAGAAGTGTCGAAGCGCTCCCGGGCAGCGAACACCACCGCCGCACCGGCCACCGCCACTCCCGCACAGACGGCCTGCCCGACCCCGGTGAACGGCGCCAGCGCACCCCCGTCCCGCACCGCGGCCGCGACGGCCAGCAGCCCGGCCCACGCACCGCCCACCAGGGACGGCGCGACAAGGGCCCCCAGCCGGGGCGTCAGGGCCAGCCCGGTCGCGGTGAGGGCGAGCGCGGGCAGCAGCCAGCCCAGCGCCCGCATCCCGTACCCCGGGAGGGCCAGCGTGGCCAGGCCGTTCAGCCCGATGCCCGCGACCAGCACGGCGACGGTACGGATCATCAGCAGCCGGAAGCCGTGCATCGGCGCCACCACGGCCATCTCGTACGTCGGATCCAGCGCGGGCCCGTACGACAGGGCCACGCCGGCCAGCGGCAGCAGCGGCGCAAGGGCGAGGAAGAGGGTCGGCGCGGAGGCGTCCGCCGGGGCGACCGCCACGGACATCACCAGTACGGCCGCGACCGCGGCCAGCCATGACCGGCGCAGCACCGGCGTCGCCGCGAGCAGCCGCGCGGTGTGGCCGGCGACGCCGAGCCGCACCAGCAGCCCCTCGAGCCGGCCCGGCCGGGGCGCGTCCAGCTCGGCGTCCAGCCGCTCCCAGCCGGCGTCGAGCGCGCCACGGTCACCGACCGCGGCCAGCGCCTCCCGGCACGGTGCACACCCGCTCAGATGTGCATCGGCGGACCACAGCGCCGGCGGGGCCAGCTCCCCCCGCCCGT
The DNA here is from genome assembly GCF_036689765.1 of Streptomyces poriticola. Lineage (NCBI taxonomy): Bacteria > Bacillati > Actinomycetota > Actinomycetes > Kitasatosporales > Streptomycetaceae > Streptomyces > Streptomyces poriticola. The sequence goes on along the minus strand of NZ_JBAGKH010000053.1, from coordinate 9,910 downwards.
ACGCCCGCAGATCGTCGTCCGGAACATGCCAGGTCATGCCAGCGCCTCCCGCAACTGCTTGCGGGCCCGCATCGCCCGCGTCTTCACCGTGCCCGGCGGGACACCGAGCAGGACGGCGGCCTCCCGGGTGGTCAGCCCGTCGATCACCGTGGCCTGGAGCACCGCGCGCAGTTCGGGTGACAGCCGGACCAGAGCCCCTGCGAGGTCGCCGTGCTCCACGCCGGCGAGGACCCGGTCCTCCGCGGAGGCCTCCTCGCGGTGCCGCAGCCGCGCCAGGGCCTGCCGCAGCCGGCCGCGGGCGCCGTCGCCGCGCAGTGCGTCGATCAGCCGGCGTGACCCGATCCGCCACAGCCAGCCGGCCACGTTCCCGTCCTCCCGGTACCGGGCGCTGCCGCGCCACACCGCGAGGAACGTCTCCTGTACGACGTCGTCCACGACCCCGGGGTCGGCGCACCGGCTGCGCAGCCGGGCCCTCAGCCATGGGGCGTACCGGCGGTACAGCTCCTCGAACGCTCGCCGGTCACCGTCTTCCGCGACGGCGCGCAGCAGCTCGCCGTCGCTTCTCGCTTCGCTCACGTCTCCTCATCGGACGCCCCCTCCGGAACGGTTCACACGATTCCGGAACGGCTCACACGATCCCAGACCCCGGCGGGACCTGCGCCCGGCGCACCCGCCGCCGGACCGACGGAGGCACCCCGTGAGCCGCCCCCCGCTATCCCGCACGTCATGTCCTTGTAACCGTTGATTCAGCCAGGCTTGCGACGCTCGCCGAATGAAGCCCGTCGTGCCAGAGCCCTCCCCTCCCCCGGAGCGCCGCCCGGAGAACGGAGAGGCGCGCAACGCCAGCGCGCTCCCGTCCGTACTTTCCGACGCGCCCCTGATGCTCGCGGCGCGGAACAATGGGTCCATGAGCCAGTCGCACACCCAGGCCGAGGCCCCGCAGACGCAGAGGCAGGCGCAGCAGCACCCGCAGCCCTCCGTGGGCTCCATCGCCGCGCACCGCCCCCACACGGTCGCGGCCACCGTCTCCGACCTGGAACCCGACATCGACGCCGATCTCGACGCGTACGAGGAGTCCCCGGAGGCCCTGGGGGACGCCAACGGCACGGCCCTCCCCCAGGGCCGCTTCCTCGACCGGGAGCGCAGCTGGCTCGCGTTCAACGAACGCGTCCTCGAACTGGCCGAGGACCCGGCCACCCCCCTCCTCGAGCGCGCGAACTTCCTCGCGATCTTCGCCAGCAACCTCGACGAGTTCTTCATGGTCCGCGTCGCCGGCCTGAAGCGCCGCATCGCCACCGGCGTGGCCACCCGCTCCGCCTCCGGCCTCCAGCCCCGCGAGGTGCTGGAGATGATCTGGGCCCGCTCCCGCGAGCTGATGGCCCGGCACGCCGCCTGCTTCCACGAGGACGTCGCCCCGGCCCTCGCCGAGGAGGGCATCCACCTGGTCCGCTGGAACGAGCTGGCCGAGAAGGAGCAGGCCCGCCTGTTCACCCTCTTCCGGCACCAGATCTTCCCGGTCCTCACCCCCCTGGCCGTCGACCCGGCCCACCCCTTCCCCTACATCTCCGGCCTCTCCCTCAACCTCGCGGTCGTCGTCCGCAACCCGGTCACCGGCCACAAGCACTTCGCCCGCGTCAAGGTCCCCCCGCTGCTCTCCCGCTTCCTGGAGGCCTCCCAGGGCCGCTACGTCCCCATCGAGGACGTGATCGCCGCCCACCTGGAGGAGCTGTTCCCGGGCATGGAGGTGCTGGAGCACCACGCCTTCCGCCTCACCCGCAACGAGGACCTCGAGGTGGAGGAGGACGACGCCGAGAACCTCCTCCAGGCCCTGGAGAAGGAGCTCATGCGGCGCCGCTTCGGCCCGCCCGTCCGCCTGGAGGTCGAGGAGAGCATCGACCGCGAGGTCCTGGACCTCCTCGTCCGCGAGCTGAAGATCAGCGAGGCCGAGGTCTACCCCCTGCCCGGCCCCCTCGACCTCACCGGCCTCTTCCGCATCGCCAGCATCGACCGCCTCGAGCTGAAGTACCCCAAGTTCGTCGCCGGCACCCACCGCGACCTCGCCGAGGTCGAGTCGGCCACCCCGCCGGACATCTTCGCCGCGCTGCGCAGCCGGGACGTCCTGCTGCACCACCCGTACGACAGCTTCTCCACCTCCATCCAGGCCTTCCTGGAGCAGGCGGCCGACGACCCGGACGTACTGGCGATCAAGCAGACGCTGTACCGCACCTCCGGCGACTCCCCGATAGTCAACGCGCTGATCGACGCCGCCGAGGCCGGCAAGCAGGTCCTCGTGCTGGTCGAGATCAAGGCCCGCTTCGACGAGCACGCCAACATCAAGTGGGCCCGCAAGCTGGAGGAGGCCGGCTGCCACGTCGTCTACGGTCTGGTCGGCCTGAAGACACACTGCAAGCTCTCCCTGGTCGTCCGGCAGGAGGGCGACACCCTGCGCCGCTACAGCCACGTCGGCACCGGCAACTACCACCCGAAGACGGCCCGCCTCTACGAGGACCTCGGTCTGCTCACCGCGGACCAGCAGGTCGGCGCGGACCTCTCCGACCTGTTCAACCGCCTCTCCGGCTACTCCCGCCGCGAGACCTACCGCCGGCTCCTCGTCGCGCCGAAGTCGCTGCGCGACGGCCTGGTCTCCCGTATCCACAAGGAGATCCAGCACCACCGGGCCGGCCGCCCGGCCTACATCCGGATCAAGGTCAACTCGATGGTCGACGAGGCCGTCATCGACGCCTGCTACCGCGCCTCGCAGGCGGGCGTCCCGGTGGACGTCTGGGTGCGCGGCATCTGCGCGCTGCGCCCCGGTGTGCCGGACCTCTCGGAGAACATACGGGTCCGCTCCGTCCTCGGCCGTTTCCTCGAGCACTCCCGCGTCTTCGCCTTCGGCAACGGCGGCGAACCCGAGGTGTGGATCGGCAGCGCCGACATGATGCACCGCAACCTCGACCGCCGTATCGAGGCCCTGGTCCGGGTCACCGACCCGGCCCACCGCGCGGCCCTGAACCGGCTGCTGGAGACCGGCATGTCCGACACCACGGCGTCCTGGCACCTGGGCCCGGACGGCGACTGGACCCGGCACGCATCCGACGCGGACGGCCAGCCCCTGCGCAACATTCAGGAGATGCTCATAGACGCCCGGAGGCGCCGGCGTGGCACAGCAGCACCTTGAACCGACGGACCCCACCGCCGGTCCCGTCTCCACGGACGCCCTCGAGGCGTATCTGAAGGCCCAGGCCACGGAGTTCCTGCGCGCCCTGCGCCAGCACCGGGAGTCCGGCGCGGGCGCGCACGGCGGGAACGGCTCGGAGGGGTCGGCGGACGCGGCCCGGGCCCTGCGCCGCGCGGCCCGCAGGATCAGCGGCAGCCTGCACACCTTCCAGCCGCTGCTCGACACCGACTGGGCGGAGAGCATGCGTCCGGAGCTGGCCTGGGTGTCGGGCACTCTGGCGCAGGAGCACGCGTACGCGTCCCGTCTGGAGCGCCTGCTCCAGGCGCTGCACCGGCTGTCGGGCTCGGCCGCGGCGCTCCCGTCGCAGTCCTCGGGCAGGCCCGCCCCCGGCGCCGCCCCCGGCAGCACCGCCACCCGCGACACCGGTGAGAACCCCGGCACCGATACCGACACCGGCACCGACCGCACCACCGACCGCACCACCGGCACGGCGCCCCGCCCGCCGCGCCAGGCCGCCGCCGACCGGGGCGGCCCCACCGAACGCGGCAACCTCACCGTGGGCGCGGCCAAGGCGGGCGCCCTGCTCGACCGCCAGCTCACCCTGGCCCGCACCCGGGCCCACTCCACGGCGCTCCAGGCCCTGGGCTCCTCCCGCTTCCACGCGGTGGCGGACAAGGTCGCGGTCCTGGCGAGCGAGGTCCCCCTGGCAGCACGGCCGACCGCCCCGAGACCACCCATCGGCCCGCAGTCGCCCCCGGGCCCGCAGTCGCCCACCGACTCCAGGCCCCCGGCCGCCCCGAAGCATCCCGCCGACCCCAACTCCGCCACCGGCCCCAAGCCCCCCACCACCCGCCGGCCACCCCGGACGGCGACCACCCCCACCGCGAAGCATCCCTCCTCCACCGACCTCCGCCCCTTGGCCGCCGCCGCGGCCGACCGCCTCGCGGACGCCGTCGCCGCTCTCCCTCTGGTCACCGCGGGCAGCCCGTACAACGCGGAGGCCCTGGTCCACGGCCTGTCCCCGGATCCGTCCCCGCACCCGCAGGACGCCCCCTGGCACCAGGTCCGCCTGCTGCTGCGCCTGCACCGCTACGCCCGCGAGGTGCTGCTGGGCGAGGACGCCCCGGTCGACGCCCGGCTGCTCTCCGCCGGCCAGGCGCTCAACCGGCACCGCGACGCCTCCGAGGCCGCCGCGGCGGCGGCCCAGGCGGCCCGTACACCCCGGATCGCCCCGGCGACGGCGTACGCGCTCGGTGTGCTCCACGCCGACCAGCGGCATGAGGTGGAGGCGGCGCGGTACGCGTTCCAGAACTGCTGGCAGAAGGAGACGGTCGGCACGGCGTAGCCGGCCCGGGAGGGGCGCCCCGGACCCGCAAGGGGCCCCGACCCAAGCCCCCGGCCCGACCCAAGCCCCCGGCCCGACCCGGGCCTTGGGGCCGGGCCCCGGCCAGGCAGCCGGCCCGGACCGCAAGCCCGCAGCCGCCGGCTCCCGGCTCCCGGCCCGGCCCCAAGGCCCGAGGAGGACGACCCCGAGGTGACCACTCCCGAGGACCCACGGAACGACACCCCTGCCCAGCCGGTCCAGCCCGCCCAGCCGGGGCAACCGACGCAACCCACCCCGCCCGGCGTGCAGCCCGCAGTGCAGCCCGTGCAGGCCGCGGGCTGCGTCCTCTGGCGCCGCTCCCCCGTACCCGGCGAGCCGGAGATCTGCCTGGTCCACCGGCCGAAATACGACGACTGGTCCCACCCGAAGGGCAAGCTGAAGCGCGGTGAGGCCCCCCTCGCCGGGGCCCTGCGCGAGGTGGCCGAGGAGACCGGCCACACCGCGGTTCCGGGCGCTGAGCTGCCCACGTCGTCCTATCTCGCGGCGGGCCGGCCCAAGCAGGTCCGCTACTGGGCGGCCGAGGCGGTGTCCGGCACGTTCGTCCCCGGCCGCGAGGTGGACCGCATCCTGTGGCTGACACCCGTCGCCGCCCGTGCCCGTCTCACCCAGCCGAGGGATCGGACGCTTGTTGACGCCCTGCTCGCCGCCCTGCGTCTGGCATAGTCGCCCGGAATCCCCCCGTGTCCTCAACGTAAGCGTTCCGTGACCTCACCGCACCGTCCCTATGGGTTCACCTCCCGTTCATTTACGCCCACAAGCGGCTTCACCTGTTCTGCCTAATTTCGGCCTTACCCGATACGGGCGCATCCCGGAAACGCGCACGTATCAACCTGTCCTCGCACGCCGCCGAATCAGGTCGGCGGCTCCTGGAAGGAACTCCCTCAAGTGAAGCTTCAGCGCAAGAACCGGCGGGCCCTCGCTCTCGGTGCTCTCGCCGTCTCCGGCGCCCTGGCCCTCACGGCGTGCGGCTCCGATGACACCGGCGGCAACAGCAACGGCAGCGGCGACGCCTCCGCCACCGCGCAGGCCGGCAACATCGACTGCGGCGACGCCAAGGGCCAGCTGCAGGCCTCTGGCTCCTCCGCCCAGAAGAACGCCATCGACGCGTGGGTCAAGCAGTACTCCGCCGCGTGCAAGGACGTGCAGGTCAACTACAACCCGACGGGTTCGGGCGCCGGCATCACCGCGTTCCTCCAGGGCCAGACCGCGTTCGCCGGCTCGGACTCCGCGCTCGACTCCGAGGAGATCGAGCAGTCCAAGCAGGTCTGCAAGGACGGCCAGGGCATCGACCTGCCGATGGTCGGCGGCCCGATCGCGGTCGGCTACAACGTCCCGGGGGTCGACAACCTCGTCCTGGACGCGCCGACCATGGCCAAGATCTTCGACAGCCAGATCAAGAACTGGAACGACCCGGCGATCGCCAAGCTCAACCCCGACGCCGAGCTGCCCGACCTGAAGATCCAGGCCTTCCACCGCTCGGACGAGTCCGGCACCACCGACAACTTCACCACGTACCTCCAGGCCGCCGCGCCCGACGAGTGGAAGTACGAGCCGGGCAAGTCCTGGGAGGCCGAGGGCGGCCAGTCCGCGCAGGGCTCCTCCGGTGTCGCCCAGCAGGTCAAGCAGACCGCCGGCGCCATCTCCTACATGGAGCTGTCCTACGCCAAGGACGGCATGAGCACCGTGTCCGTCAAGACCGCTGCCGCCGAGCCGGTCGCGGCCACCGTCGAGAACGCCACCGCCGCCATCGGCGCCGCCAAGGTCGTCGGCCAGGGCAAGGACCTCGCCCTGGAGCTGGACTACACCCCGTCCGCCGAGGGTGCCTACCCGATCGTCCTGGTCACCTACGAGATCGTGTGCGACAAGGGCAACAAGGCGGAGTCCCTGCCCGCCATGAAGTCCTTCCTCAACTACGTCTCCTCCGAGGACGGCCAGGCCCTGCTGGCCGACGCGGGCTACGCCCCGATGCCCGAGGAGATCATCACCAAGGTCCGCGACACCATCGCGAACCTGAGCTGACCTGAGTGCGGACCGGCCCCCGGCACCGGGGGCCGGTCCGCACCGTCCGGTGCACCGCCGCCAGGAGCCTCCCGCAAACCCGGGCGGCTCCACCCGAGCCGCCGCGTAGGACGACGGCTCCGCAGACCGGAGAACCTGATGGACATATCTACACAGACCACCAAAGCTCCCCAGACACCCCAGCCACCCGTGAGCAGGGGCAAGCGCGGCGCGCGCGGCGCCACCCGCCCCGGCGACCGGGTCTTCCTCGGGCTCTCCCGCGGATCCGGCATCCTGGTGCTGGTGATCATGGCCGCGATCGCGGCCTTCCTGACCTACCGCACCGTGCTCGCACTCGGCGAGAACGAGGCGAACTTCTTCACCAGCTTCGACTGGAACCCGAGCGGCAGCCCGCCGGAGTTCGGCATCGCGGTGCTCGCCTTCGGCACGATCGTCTCGTCGGTCATCGCCATGGCCATCGCGGTCCCGATCGCGGTCGGCATCGCCCTCTTCATCACCCACTACGCCCCGCGCAAGCTGGGCGGCCCCATCGCTTACGTCATCGACCTGCTCGCCGCGGTGCCGTCCATCGTGTACGGCCTGTGGGGCGCACTCGTCCTCGTACCGCACCTGGACGGCCTCTACGGCTGGCTGGACGACTACCTCGGCTGGACCGGCATCTTCGAGTGGCACGGCGGCGCCCCGCGCTCGCTGTTCACCGTCGGCATCCTGCTCGCGATCATGATCCTGCCGATCATCACCAACGTGAGCCGCGAGGTCTTCCGCCAGGTCCCGCAGACGCACGAGGAGGCGGCCCTGGCCCTCGGCGCCACCCGCTGGGAGGTCATCCGGATGTCGGTGCTGCCCTTCGGCCGCTCCGGCGTCATCTCCGCCTCGATGCTCGGCCTCGGCCGCGCCCTCGGCGAGACGATGGCCGTCGCCATGGTGCTCTCCCCGAGCTTCGACATCAACGCCAGCCTGCTCGACCCGGGCGGCGGCACGTTCGCACAGAACATCGCCAGCAAGTTCAACGAGGCCACCGTGATGGGCCGGGACGCGCTGATCGCCTCCGGTCTGGTGCTCTTCGTCATCACGCTGCTGGTCAACGGCGCGGCCCGCATGATCATCGCCCGCCGCAAGGAGTACTCGGGGGCCAACGCATGAGCCACGCATCCCTCACCGAAAAGCGCCCCAGCGCACTGCGCGGCGCCACCCTGCCCAAGTGGTTCCCGTGGGCGGTCGCCGCGGGCTCCATCGCCCTGGGCCTCGGCATCAGCGCCGCGGCCGGCCTGGGCAGCAGCATCCAGTGGGCGCTGATCGCCGCCGCGCTGTTCGTCATCGGCTCGTACGCCATCTCGGCCCGCGTCGAGGGCAGCCGGCAGGCCAAGGACCGCACCGCGACCAGCCTGGTCTGGGTCGCGTTCATCGTGGCCGTCATCCCCCTCGCCTCCCTGGTCTGGGAGACCCTCAAGCGCGGTGTGAAGGTCCTCGACGGGTACTTCCTCACCCACTCGATGGGCGTCGTCGCCGACACCGAGCCCGGCGGCGGCATCTACCACGCCATCCTCGGCACCCTGGAGCAGGTCGGTCTCGCCACCGCGATGTCCGTGCCGGTCGGTGTGATGACCGCGATCTACCTCGTCGAGTACGGGCGCGGCAAGCTCGCCAAGGCGGTCACCTTCTTCGTCGACGTCATGACGGGTATCCCGTCGATCGTCGCCGGTCTGTTCATCCTCAGTGTCTGGATCCTGATGATGAACATGGGCCCCTCCGGCTTCGCCGGCTCCCTCGCCCTCACGATCCTGATGATCCCGGTGGTGGTCCGCTCCACCGAGGAGATGCTCAAGCTCGTCCCGAACGAACTGCGCGAGGCGTCCCTCGCGCTGGGCGTGCCGAAGTGGCGCACCATCCTGAAGGTGGTCCTGCCGACCTCGATCGGCGGTATCACCACGGGTGTGATGCTCGCGATCGCCCGTATCACCGGTGAGACGGCCCCCGTGCTGCTGCTGGTGTGGGTGACGAACTTCATCAACGCCAACCCGTTCGAGGACCCGCAGGCGTCGCTGCCGATGTACATCTATCTTCAGTACGCCAACAGCGGTGGCTCCGGCGCGGCCTACGACCGTGCCTGGGCGGCGGCTCTGACGCTCATCGCGTTCATCATGATCCTCAACCTGGTGGCCCGCGGCATCGCCCGCTGGAAGGCCCCGAAGACCGGTCGCTGACGCGGCCACAAGTCAGTACCGTCAGCGACCCGAAAGAAGCAGTGATTCACATGGCCAAGCGCATTGATGTCAGCGGCCTCAACGCCTACTACGGCTCCTTCCTCGCCATCGAGGACATCTCGATGACCGTGGAGCCCCGCTCCGTGACGGCCTTCATCGGCCCGTCCGGCTGCGGCAAGTCCACCTTCCTGCGCACGCTCAACCGCATGCACGAGGTCACGCCCGGCGGGCGCGTCGAGGGCAAGGTCATGCTCGACGACGAGAACCTGTACGGCGCCGGGGTCGACCCGGTGGCGGTGCGGCGCGAGGTCGGCATGGTCTTCCAGCGGCCGAACCCCTTCCCCACGATGTCGGTGTACGACAACGTGGCGGCGGGCCTGAAGCTCAACGGCAAGTACAGGAAGTCCCAGCTGGACGACATCGTCGAGAAGTCGCTGCGGGGCGCGAACCTCTGGAACGAGGTGAAGGACCGCCTGAACAAGCCCGGCTCGGGTCTGTCCGGCGGCCAGCAGCAGCGGCTCTGCATCGCGCGCGCCATCGCGGTGGAGCCCAACGTCCTGCTGATGGACGAGCCCTGCTCGGCGCTGGACCCGATCTCGACGCTGGCCATCGAGGACCTGATCGGCGAGCTGAAGGAGCGCTTCACGATCGTCATCGTGACGCACAACATGCAGCAGGCGGCGCGTGTCTCGGACCGTACGGCGTTCTTCAACCTGGCGGCGGTCGGTCAGCCCGGCAAGCTGATCGAGATAGACGAGACGGAGCGGATCTTCTCCAACCCGTCGGTACAGGCGACGGAGGACTACATCTCCGGCCGCTTCGGCTGATCCCGCCGACTCCCTGATCCCCCCGCGGTGCTGCATGGCGGTGCCACCGCGAGGGCAACGGGCCCGCCCCTGGCTCCCGGGGGCGGGCCCGTCCGCGTCCAGGGTGCGGGGTGCGGGGTGCCTCCGGCGGTCGTGGCGGGTGGGGTGCCTGCGGCGGCCTGTGCGGGTGGTCGGGGGTGCGGGGTGCCCTCCGGCGGTTCGTGGCGGGTGCGGCGTGCGGGGGCGGTGCCTGCGGCGGCCTGTGCGGGTGGTCGGGGGTGCGCGTTGTGCCTGCGGCGGCCTGTGCGGGTGGTCGGGG
>NZ_JBAGKH010000052.1:0-19675 GCF_036689765.1 Streptomyces poriticola | reverse complement strand
CCGCCGGGGCCGCGGCCGGGGGGGGCGGTGGGGGGGCCCCCGCACACGGCCCGCTCTTTGCCATTCGCCGGTATCGACGGAATCGCATCCTGGATACGATGCGTTTGAGTATGGCGGACTCACCTGACAATTCCTCTGAGAGCGAGGCAGGGGCCATGCGAACGATGAGCCGCACCCGATGGGTGAGCGCAGGTCTGGGCCTGGGCGCGGTCGGTGGGTTCATCGGCAGCCTGCTCAGGGAACGGAGTGCTTTGACGGCCGCCCGCGATGCGGCGGGCGAAGGAAGCGAGGAACAGCCTTCATGGGGCGCCGGCTCGTACCGCTCACGCTGGACAACCTTCAGGACCTTCCCCCGCGCTGTCGCTCGTGTGTCTTCTGGGAACTGGATCCCGTCAGCGGTGAAGCAGCGGTAAAAGCGGGCACACCGGCCCTGGAGAAGGAGGCGTGGATCTCCGCCGTCCTGCTGGACTGGGGATCCTGCGGGCGGGTGGTCTATGTCGATGACACACCGGTGGGCTTTGTGCTCTACGCCCCACCCGCCTATGTGCCGCGCTCGACGGCGTTTCCCACCAGTCCCGTCTCACCTGATGCCGTGCAGCTGATGACCGCGTTCCTGTTGCCGGGCTTCCAGGGGCAGGGTCTGGGGCGAATGGTGGTCCAGACGGTTGCCAAGGATCTGCTGCGCCGAGGGTTCAAGGCGATCGAGGCCTTCGGTGATGCTCGCTGGAAGGAACCGGCCTGTGTTCTGCCGGTGGATCATTTGCTGGCGGTGGGTTTCAAGACGGTGCGGCCTCATCACCGTCACCCACGGCTTCGGTTGGAGCTGCGCTCCACGGTGTCCTGGAAGGAAGATGTGGAGCTGGCTCTCGACCGGCTGCTCGGGGCGGTGCAGAAAGAGCCGGTGCTCCGGCCGCTATGAGGCATAGACGAGTGGGTCAGTCCTTCCGGACTGACCCACTCGTGTTTCACGTGAAACATGCGTTGCGGCGTGACTGCCTACTCGGCGATGAACTCCTCCAGGTCGCGCTCGATCGCGGCCTTGGGCTTGGCGCCGACAATCGTCTTGGCGACCTCGCCGTCCCGGTAGACATTCAGAGTCGGGATGGACATGACGCCGTACTTGGCGGCCGTACCCGGGTTCTCGTCGATGTTCAGCTTGACGACCTCGATCTTGTCGCCGTGCTCGGCGGCAATGGCCTCCAGGGACGGCGCGATCTGACGGCAGGGACCGCACCAGGCGGCCCAGAAGTCCACCAGGACGGGCTTGTCGTTCTTGAGGACGTCCTGCTCGAAGCTGTCGTCGGTCACGTTCTTCAGGTTGGCCACGGCGGGCTCCTAACTGGTTACTGCGTGGGGCGGATGCGGATGGGGTCAGACGGCGGTCTTCTCGGGCTCCGCCGGGTTCTCGTCGGAGAGGGCGGCGAGGAAGCGCTCGGCATCGAGGGCGGCGGAGCAGCCGGTACCGGCCGCGGTGATCGCCTGGCGGTAGGTGTGGTCGACCACATCACCGGCGCCGAAGACACCGGTGAGGTTGGTACGGGTCGAGGGCGCGTCCACCTTCAGATAGCCCTCCGCGTCCAGGTCGAGCTGGCCCTTGAAGAGCTCGGTGCGCGGGTCGTGGCCGATCGCGATGAACAGCCCGGTCACCGGCAGGTCCGAGAGCTCACCGGTCTTGACGTTCCGCAGCTTCAGTCCGGAGAGCTTCTGGTCGCCCTGGACCTCGGCGACCTCGCTGTCCCACACGAACTTGATCTTCGGGTCGGCGAAGGCACGCTCCTGCATCGCCTTCGAGGCACGCAGGGTGTCCCGGCGGTGGACGATCGTCACCGACTTGGCGAAGCGGGAGAGGAAGGTGGCCTCCTCCATGGCGGTGTCGCCACCGCCGATCACGGCGATGTCCTGGTCCTTGAAGAAGAACCCGTCGCAGGTGGCGCACCAGGAGACGCCACGTCCGGACAGCGCGTCCTCATTGGGCAGACCGAGCTTGCGGTGCTGCGATCCCGTGGCGATGATGACCGCCTTGGCCTGATGGACCGTGCCCGCGGTGTCCGTGACGGTCTTGATCTCACCGGACAGGTCGACGGAGACGACATCGTCCGGAACCAGCTCGGCACCGAAGCGCTCGGACTGGGCACGCATGTTGTCCATGAGCTCGGGGCCCATGATGCCGTCCTGGAAGCCGGGGAAGTTCTCGACCTCGGTGGTGTTCATCAGGGCGCCACCCGCGGTGACGGCGCCCTCGAAGACCAGCGGCTTCAGCGACGCGCGTGCGGTGTAGAGAGCCGCCGTGTAGCCGGCGGGCCCGGAGCCGATGATGATCACGTTACGGACGTCGCTCACGGCTTGATTCCTCGTCTCTGGACTGCGTTCAGGACCGGTGGTCGCCCTTCTCAGAGCTCTCACCCCACCCAACGGATCCTAAAGGCCTTGCATTCCCGGGAGGACCAGGCGCCGGTGCCGCAGGTGTTCAGGAACGCGGGTACGACTGCTCGAGCAGCACCTTGGCCGTGGCCACTGTGGTGTGGTCCACACAGGTTGCCTCGACGATATAGGCGGTGACCCGGTCGGCTTCGGAGGCGTCCGGCAGCACCACGAGCATCGCCGGCTTGCCCTGATAGATGCCTTCCTCGGTGACGAGCGCCGTGTCGTTGCGGCCGATGCCCTGCTGAATGCACGCGGGGACCGTCGGCTGGGTGAAGATCCGGTTCTCGGGGCCGGTCTCCGACTCCGCGCCGATGCCGTTCGGGGTACGAGGTCCGTTCCGGGAGCCGTTGCTCTGGGCGAGGAGGGCGGCGACCTGGTCCTTGAGCCGGTTCTCGGAGAAGGTGTCCGCCGGTGCGGACCGGCTCGCTTGTGCCTCCTCGGACGGGCCGCCCTCGTTGAGAGCGGACACGATCACCGAGCCCAGACCGAGCGCAGCCGCCGCGACGACGGCACCGAGGGCGGCGATCCTGCGGCGTCCGCCGCGTTTGCGGTCCTTGCGCCCCGGGCCGGCGGCGGAGGGGCGGGCGTGCCCGGCGGGCCGGTCCGGCGCGGTCGAGGTTTCACGTGAAACATGGGCCGGGGTGTTGTCCGGGCTGAGAGCCTCGGCGGCGAGGGCAGCGTCGAGGCGGTCGGCGACATCGTCCGGCATGGGCTGCGGCTCGGGCAGTGCACCCAGTAGCCCTCGGATCTCCTCCAGAGAGGCGTGGACATCGGCGCAGGCCCCACAGGCGTCCAGATGCTGCCGTACGTCCGTGCTGCGGGACGGGGGCAGGAGGCCCTCGGCGAGGTCGGAGATCTCGGCGACGTCCGGGTGCCAGGTCTGGTCTGCCGTCGACGACGTCACGCTCGCCCACCTCCGCCCTTCACTACGGCTGAATCACTCGGCCCGGTGCCTTGCGGGCCCTCTCGGTTCGGGGCCGATCGGTTCGGGGCCGATCGATCTGGTCCCGCTGCGGATGGGACGGATGCCCCCTGCGTCCGGTTCCGTTCCGCGTCCGGGTTCTCGCTGCTCGGGCTCCCGTCAGCCGGCTTCTCGGCGGTTGCACCGGTATCACTGGCCCGGTCCGGGCGCAGATGGGTCAGGAGCGGCAGCAGTCTGGCTCTGCCGCGGGCACAGCGGCTCTTGACCGTGCCGGTCGGCACGTCCAGGACGCGGGCGGCCTCGGCGACCGGGTATCCCTGCATATCGACGAGGACGAGAGCGGCCCTCTGGTCCGCGGGAAGGGTTCCGAGCGCTTCGATGAGCTGGCGGTGCAGATCGTTGCGCTCGGCGGGGGCGGCAGCCGACTCGTGCGGCTCCAGCAGCTGCTCCAGCCGTTCGGTGTCGTCGACCGGGGCGGTCTTCCGGGAGGCGGCCTTGCGGGCGCGGTCGAGGCAGGCATTCACCGTGATCCGGTGCAGCCAGGTCGTGACGGCGGACTGCGCCCGGAAGGTGTGGGCAGCCCGGTAGGCGGAGACGAGGGCGTCCTGCACCGCGTCAGCAGCCTCCTCGCGGTCTCCCAGCGTGCGCAGGGCCACCGCCCACAGCCGGTCGCGGTGGCGGCGGACCAGCTCGCCGAAGGCGTCGGGATCGCCCGCTACATGGCGGGTGAGGAGGTCCTGGTCGCTGGTGTCGCCGTATGCGGTGTCATCGGACATCGGACCCCCCTCCCCTGGTGTTCGCCCTAATGTCAGCCCTTGAAGGTGACGTCGGTGACGGCCTGCTTGTAGCCCGCGCTGCTGTAGCTGTCCCCTGCCGCATGTGGCAGCGCGGTGAGCCATACGAGCACGTACTGGGACTTCACCGGCTTCGTGACCTTCACCGTGGCAGTGTTCCCGCTCGTCGTCACGGTACCGATCTGCTGCATCGCGTCGAGGGACGACGGCTGCAGCGAGTCCGCGGCATAGAGCTCGACCGTCGTATGGCTGCCGCTGTAGTGCAGCCCTATGGTCGCCGTCGAGACCGTCTTCGCCGAGCCGAGGTCGTAGACGATGCCGACGCCCGGCTTGTAGGGCGCGAGAACGGGACCGTCGATGAAGCTGTTGGTACGCCAGTACGTCGAGCTGTCGCCGTCATAGGTCTTGCCGACATCCCCCGGGTGCTGGGCGTCACCCTTTGCGATGAACTCCTGAGCCCCCTGGATGCTGAACGGCTTGGCCGGGGTGGTTTCCTTCCCACCCTTGTCATTGCCGTCCGTCGTCTGTGTCGGGGGCGGGTCGTCGGCCTTGCCGCCCCGCTCCATCAGGGCGTCGGCCAGCTGCCAGCTGCCGAGGCCGAGCGCGGCGATGAGCAAGGCCGAGACGCCCCACTTCAGCGCCTTGCCGGTACGGCTCTGCAGCGGGTGCGGTGGAGTCGGAACCGGCTGGTCAGCGCCGGGATGCGGCGCCGGACGGCCGTAGGTGCCCCGCTGGTAGGTCGTGCGCTGGTACTCGCCCGGAGTGGTGAATGCCGGCTCCGGCGGGCGGATGCGCGGCATCTCGCCGACCGCCTTCACCAGCTCCTCCGGCGTGGTGCACGGCGCCTCGTGCCGGGAGGCGGTGGCTCCGTCGTTGGCGAGCGCCCGCATGGCGAGCTCGGACAGCCCGCGGTGCACACCGGCGCGTACCTGGTCGGGCGGGATCAGCCCGATGTCCTTGGGCAGGCCGGACAGGCCGTAGGCGTCGCTCTCGTACGGCCAGCGCTGCGTGAGCGAGGCGTACAGCAGGGCGCCGACGGCCTCCGTGTCGGACGCCTGAGGGGTGTTCGAACTGATCCCGCGCAGCGCGGCGTTCACGGCCAGACCGCGGATCCGCCACTGACCGGTCGATGTGCGCAGCACCGCGTTGGGGTTCAGCCGCAGATGGGCGAGGCCTTCGCGATGGGCTGCGGCCATGGCGGACGCGATCTGACTGACCATCTGGTACGCGTCGTAGACCTCGAGCGGGCCGGAGGCGAGAAGCGTGGTCAGCTCAGTGGCGTCGGGAAGCCATTCGTGGACGACGTAGACGAGGTCGTTCTCCTCCACGGCGTCCAGCACCTGGACGAAGCGGGGGTCGCCCAGCAAGGCGGAGGAACGGGCCGCGGCCAGCACCGAGCGGGCCCGGGAATGGTCGGCCGGCAGCACATGGACGCCTACTGCGCGGCGGAGTTTCTCGTCGACGGCACGCCAACTGCTGAATCCGTCCAGACGGGTGACGCACTCCTCCAAGCGGTACCGTCTGGCGAGCTTGTGGCCGCTGTGCAGCTCGGGAGGCGCGGCCTTGCCCGCGCTCTCGGTTCCGGCGCCGCCCTGTGCCTCGTCGCTGTCCGTGTCCCGCTCCCGGTTGTTTGCCACCCCGTCGGCCGTGGACTGGTCCGCCTGTGCGGTCAGCGACTTCTCGCCGCTGTTGTCTGCCACGTCGACGGCAGCCGTGCTCCGTTCCGCCACCGTCGTTCCTGCCTCCCCATTCATCGCGCGCCGAACACCCGTTGCGCGCTGTCCGACGCCGAAACCAATTGTGCCCACAGTCTGCCGCTATGCACGACACACGGCGGCGAACGATGGTTGTGCGCCTACCCCACGTCTCAGCGTCCCAGGCGTCCGCGGACCATGCCGACCAGTGAGTTGAGCTCCTCGATGCGCATGCGGCGTGCGGCGACGAAGAAGACACCGAGCAGGACCGCCCCGCCCGCCACCAGTGCGGCGAACGAGCCCAGGACGCCCTGGCCCAACGTCTGTCCGATCCCGTAGCAGGCCGCGCCGCTCAGCAGTACGGCCGGCACCGACGCGATGCTCAGCCGGGCGTAGGTCCGTAGCACGCGCGCACCGTCCAGGTCGCCGCCGAGGCGCTTGCGCAGCCGGCGCCACGCGACACCGACACCGATGGCGTAGGCCAGGCCGTAGGAGGCGGCCATGCCGACCACGGCCCAGCGCGAGGGGAGCAGCAGGAAACACACGACCGAGGCTGCGGCGTTGACGGCTGCCACGATGACGGTGTTGTAGAAGGGCGTCCGGGTGTCCTCATAGGCGTAGAACGCGCGCAGGACGACGTACTGCACGGAGTACGGCACGAGGCCGAGACCGAAGGCCATCAGCATGTAGCCCATGTTGGTGGCCTCGCTGGTGCCCGAGGCGCCGAAGATCAGGGTGCACATCGGGATGCCGAGCGCGACGAAGCCGAAGGCGATGGGCACGATGGCGACGGCCGTGGTGCGCAGACCCTGGGAGATGTCGTCGCGGACCGCGCCCCCATCCTCCTCCGCGGCCGAGCGGGAGATACGGGGCAGCAGGGCGGCCATCAGGGAGACGGTGATGATGGCCTGGGGCAGGCCCCAGATCAGCTGGGCGTTGGCGTAGGAGCTGAAACCGGTGCCGGGCACCTCGGAGTCCACCACGGACGCGGTGGCGAGCTGGGTGACGACGAGGGCGCCCGCCTGGTTGGCCAGGACGAAGAAGATCGTCCACTTGGCGAGCTTCGCGGCCTTGCCGAGGCCGTGGCCCTTCCAGTCGAAGCGGAGCCGCAGCCTGAAACCCGTCTCCCGCAGGTACGGGATCATCGCCAGCGCCTGGACCACGAGCCCGAGGAGGATGCCGATGCCGAGCAGCCGCTGCCCCTCGGCCGGGATGGTCTCCACCGTCATCCCGGAGTCCGCGGCGGTGCCGTAGACCCAGATGAACATGCCCAGCGTCACGATGATGACGATGTTGTTCAGGACCGGGGTCCACATCATCGCGCCGAACCGGCCGCGCGCGTTGAGGATCTGCCCCATCACCACGTGGATGCCCATGAAGAAGATCGAGGGCAGGAAGTAGCGGGTGAAGGTGACGGCGACCTCGTTGGCCTGCGGATCACTGGCGACGGGGTTCGACAGCATGCGCACCAGCAGCGGCGCACCCAGCATCGCCAGCGCGGTGAGCGCGGCCAGGGCCACGATCACGAGGGTCAGCAGGCGGTTGGCGTAGGCCTCGCCGCCGTCCTCGTCGTCCTTCATCGCCCGGACGAGCTGTGGGACGAAGACCGAGTTGAGGCCGCCGCCGACGGTCAGGATGTAGATCATCGTCGGCAGCTGGTAGGCGATCTGGAAGGAGTCGCCCAGCAGAGCGAGACCCAGCGCCGAGACGATCATCGCGGAACGGATGAAGCCGGTGAGCCGGGACACCATGGTGCCCGCCGCCATCACGGCGCTGGACTTCAGCAGTCCCGTGGCGCGGCCGCCCTTCTTGGCGGGGGCGGCCGGGGGTGCGGTCGGCGGGGCGGCCTCCGGTTCCGGGGCGGCGGGCTCCGGCGCCGGGGCCGACGGCGCGGGCGGGGCGGTCGCGTGCGCGCCGGGGGCCGGCGGGGCCGGCGCGGCGTACTGATCCTGGGGCGGCGGCGGGCTGCCCTGCGGGCCCGGGGCGGGGGCCTCTCCGTACGGGCCCGGGGCGATGCCGTACTGGCTCGGGTCCGGTGCGGGAGCGGGCACCGACGGCTGGTCGTACGACGGGTGGCCGCCGGCCTGCTGCTGGTCCCGGAACAGGTGGGCGAAGGCGTCCGGCTCGTGCCGCTGCTCGCCCGCCTGGGTGACGAGGTCGTCCACACCGACGTACTGGGTCGTGCGCGGGTCGTCGCCGTACGGCAGGTACTGCGTGGGGGCATCCGGCTCCGGTGCCGGGGTCTGGGCCCAGACCCTCGGGTCGGGGGCGTACGGCGACGGGGGCGGCGTTCCGTACAGCGGCTGCTGCGGCGGCTGGGAGCCCGGGGGCGGCGGCGGGTGCGCAGCACGGTCGTAGAGCGCCTCGTCGACCGGGTCCTGCGCGGCGAGGTCCTGCCCGCGGTAGGGGTCCTGGTCGTAGGCGTCCTGCAGATACGCGTCCGCGGACTGCTCCGGCGTCGGCAGCCGGCCGTGACCGGGCGGCAGGCCCTCGGGGTGGCCCGAGCTGCCCGTGGCCTGGCCGCGGTCACCGTCGTACGGCGCGTTCATGCGTACCCCACCTCATCGTCCCGGGCCGACCGGCCACGACATCCTCAACGGTCCACTCTCTCACCCGTGCCGGACGGGTCGGCGCTTTCCGGTGCGGTGTCCGGTGCCGGGTCACTCGGCTGCTCCGGGTCCTCTGCCCGGGGGCGTGTCCCGGACTTCTCCTGGGGACGGTCGCTGGGTCCTTCACGGTTCTCCGTGCTCTCCGAGGTGTCCGCGGCGGGCTCCGCCGGATCGGGGCCGGCTTCCTCGGCCGCGTGGGCCGCGGCACGTTTGCGCTGCGTGTACATCCGGAATCCGGCGAGGACGAGCAGCAGCACACCGCCGCCGATGACCAGCATCACGGTGGCGGTGATCTCGGTGACCTTGACGTCGAAGGTGACGGGGGCGCCGTACTTCTGCCCATCCTGTGTGTAGAGCTGGGCGATCACCGTCGCCCGGCCGTTGGCGTTGGCCGACGTGGTGAACTTCACCGACCGGCTGTGTCCGCCGGAGACCGTGACCTGCTGCTCCTGGAAGGCTTCCCCGTCGATCTTGAGGCGGGTCGGGTTGGTGGAGGTGAGCCGCAGCACGAGGTGGTCGACGCCCTGCACCAGGTTGTTCTGGACGGTCACCGGGATCGTGGCGCTGCGGCCGGAGAGCTTGGTCTCCGACTTGTCGATCAGTCTGACCTGCTGGGCAAGACCGTCGAGATAACTCTTCACCCCGTCGCGGAACGTGGCGGCCTGGACGGCCCGGCCGCGCCAGGACGTCGACATCTCACGGTTCATGGCCCGGCCGAAGGGGGTCACGACGCGGGACTGGTCCGACAGGATGACCTTGAACTCGTCGAGCTTGGCCTGTGTCTGCGCCATCTGTGTGAAGGCCACCCGGGGCAGCTCCTGCTTGCGCAGCGCAGCGGGGTACGCGGAGGCTCCCGGCACCCGTGTGGTGGCGGCCGGGTCCGGCTTGGCCGTGGCGGCCTCCGTCAGATCCTGGGACTGGGACCAGGTGCCGCTCTGCAGAGTGCGCAGCGCCTCGGCCATCGCCCGCGCCTGGCTGCCCGACGGCATGCGCTGCGGGGCGACGACGATGCTGCGTTCCTTGGTCGTCTGGAGATCGACGGCCAGGCTCTGCGCGAGGAAGCGCTGCACGGCGACGGTGGAGGCGGAGGCGGTGGTCAGGTCTCCCTCGAAGGCCGTCGACAGCCGGGCGTCCGCCACGACCGCCGTGGTACCGCCGCCGATGGGCCGGGCCGCGGAGGGCGTGTAGGTCAGCCCACTGGTCTCCTCCAGGCTGTCGCTGCGGGCGATGACCCTGTCGGCGCCGGCGGAGGTGGCGACCTTGACGATCGACGGGTCGACGGCGCCCTCCACCGGCCAGGCGAAGTCGGTGGTCGGTTTCACGTGGAGGATCGTCTCGACCGTGCTCACGACGACGTCGGTGGCGTCCTTGAGCTGGCTCAGGGAGCCGGTGACGTCCTTGCCGTTGTGGGCGAGGGACGCCAGATCGGGGTCGGCGTAGGGCAGCGCGACCACCTCGTCCCCGGACACGGCTTCCTGCAGGTCGGCCAGCCACTGCTTGGCGATGTCCTGGTGCTTGCCGGGGGTGGTGCCACCGTCTTCGCCGCGGACCTCGTAGCTGCCCGTCATCGCATCCACGGAGGCCAGCAGATCCGGGTCTACCACCCACGTGATGCCGAGGTCCCGGCCGAGCGCCACCATCTGGTTGAGACGGCCTCCGGGGGAGATCTCCTTGGCCAGGTCGTCATTGAGGAAGACCGGTGTCTGCTGCTCGTTCGACCCCGTCTCCGCGGCCATATGAGCGGTCGAGATCAGCGGCCACAGGAACGTCGTCCTCGTCCTGGTGTCGGCCTCCTCCGGCTGCCACGGCAGAAAGGTCCGCTGCACACCGAGGAGGTGCTCCCATGACCGGTTGGAGGTCTCGCCGAAGAGAGTGACGGCGAACTGGTATACGCCGTCCTCCCGGAGGTTCAGCTCGTCGACCGGGACGGAGAGGTTGAAATGCTCGGCGACGCCGGGGGTGAGCTTGGAGAACTTCTCGACGTAGGTGTCGTCGAGCTGTGCACCGAGGGAGCCGCCGAGGTCGTCGCTGTTCCTGGCGACCCGGTCGATGGCCGAGCGGGTCTGGAGCTGGGGGCCGAGATACAGACCCACATACGCGTCCGTGACCGTCTGCTTGCCGGTGTTGGTCACCGTGCCGGAGACCGTCACCGTGTCGCCCTCGGTGGGGGCGGCCGGGGTGAGCGAGTCGACGGCGACGGCAACCGTCCCCGAGTCGGAGTCGGCCTTGAGGGTGCTGGGCGCGTCGGCGTGTACGGCGCCCGCGGCGGGGAGCTGCACCAGCCCGGCCAGCAGGGGTGCACCGGCGAGCAGGGCTGCGGTGCGCCGCATCCGGCGGCGGGCAGGTGAGGGACTGGTCCCCTGGAAGTCTGCCGCGTCGGCCACGCGCTCGCCCGTCCCTCGTCGTCGTCAGTGGTCGTCGGAATGTGCGTCCACGCATGGTAACGATGCGCGCTGAGAGGAAGTGCCGCGGAGTGCGCCACAAGATCGGGGGCGGGGAGGTCGGTGTCCCCAATGTGCCCGTACAGAGGGGCAGCCGGGCTGGCGTGTGTTTCGGGCCTCATATATCGGGCCGTGGGAAAAAGGGGAGCGCTGGCGACCGCCCGGGGCACGTACCCTTTTCTGTTGTGCCGAACGTCAATGAAGTCAACCCCAGTGCCCTGAGTCAGGCGCAGCACCGCGCGGTGAGTGAACTGCTGCGGGTCGCCCCTGTCGCCGACGATCTAGCTCGCCGTTTCCGGGAGGCCGGGTTCTCCCTCGCCCTGGTCGGTGGCTCGGTACGGGATGCGTTGCTCGGCCGGCTCGGCAATGATCTGGACTTCACCACCGACGCCCGTCCCCAGGACGTGCTCAAGATCGTGCGGCCCTGGGCGGACGCGGTCTGGGAGGTCGGCATCGCCTTCGGCACGGTCGGTGCGCAGAAGGCGGCCCGCGTCGGAGACACTGAGCGAACCTTCCAGATCGAGGTGACCACATACCGGTCGGAGGCCTACGACCGGTCCTCGCGCAAGCCCGAGGTGTCGTACGGCGACTCCATCGAGGACGATCTCGTCCGCCGTGATTTCACGGTGAACGCGATGGCCGTCGCGCTGCCGGAGAAGGAGTTCGTCGACCCGCACGGCGGGCTGGACGATCTCGCCAACCGCGTGCTGCGCACCCCGGGCACTCCGGAGGAGTCCTTCTCGGACGATCCGCTGCGCATGATGCGGGCCGCGCGCTTTGCCGCACAGCTCGACTTCGATGTGGCTCCCGAGGTCGTCGCGGCGATGACGGACATGGCCGGACGGATCGAGATCGTCTCGGCCGAGCGGGTCCGCGACGAGCTGAACAAGCTGATCCTCTCGGCCCACCCGCGCAAGGGACTGAGCCTGGTGGTCGACACCGGCCTCGCCGCGCACGTCCTTCCCGAGCTTCCCGCCCTGCGACTGGAGAGCGACGAGCACCACCGGCACAAGGACGTCTACGAGCACACGCTGATCGTCCTGGAGCAGGCGATGGCGCTGGAGGAATCCGGTCCCGATCTGACGCTGCGCCTGGCTGCTCTGCTGCACGACAT
Source organism: Streptomyces poriticola (assembly GCF_036689765.1). NCBI lineage: Bacteria > Bacillati > Actinomycetota > Actinomycetes > Kitasatosporales > Streptomycetaceae > Streptomyces > Streptomyces poriticola. The sequence goes on along the minus strand of NZ_JBAGKH010000052.1, from coordinate 7,677 downwards.
CGGCAAGCCACGCACGCGCCGCTTCGAGAAGGACGGCCGGGTCTCGTTCCACCACCATGAGGTGGTCGGCGCGAAGATGACGAAGAAGCGCATGACGGCGCTGAAGTACTCCAACGAGCTGGTGAAGGACGTCTCGCGGCTGGTCGAGCTGCACCTGCGATTCCACGGGTACGGAACAGGTGAATGGACGGACTCGGCGGTCCGCCGCTATGTGCGGGACGCAGGTCCGCTGCTGGACCGGCTCCATCAGCTGACCCGTTCGGACTGCACCACCCGGAACAAGCGCAAGGCCGCCGCCCTCTCACGGGCCTACGACGGGCTGGAGGAGCGCATCGCCAAGCTTCAGGAACAGGAGGAACTGGACGCGATCCGCCCGGACCTCGACGGCAACGAGATCATGGATGTCCTCGGCGTCCGCCCCGGACCGGTCGTCGGCCAGGCGTACAAGTATCTGCTGGAGCTCCGCCTGGAGCACGGACCGATGGAGCGTGACGCGGCCGTGGCCGCGCTCAAGGAGTGGTGGGCCGCCCAGGAGGCTTGAGGATATGGACGGGGTCACGTTTCACGTGAAACATGACCCGGCGAGGATGCGGAAGGGGCGGTGTTTCACGTGAAACACAGCCCCTTCCCGCGCGAGGACGCCTACTTCTTGTAGTCCTTGAGGCAGAGCAGGAAATCGGTACCGTCCCCGCTCTCGGTGTACGAGTACTGGAAGTCCTTGGCCTCCTCGGAGCACTTGCTCTCCGCAGTGAGCGCGGTGTAGGTGCCCTTGACCTTGGCCAGCACCACGAACTGGGCCTCCGCGGAGTTGCAGTCGACGACCTCGAGGTCCGGGTTGCTGTCGTCAGTGCTGCCCCGGTGCATGCAGTCGCCGACCGCGGCCGTGTTGGCGTCGTCCCGGCTTGCGACATAGCCGACCACCGCTATGGAGACGACGGCCACGGCGATCACGATGTTCTTGATCTTCTTGAAGCCGAGCTTGCGGCGGGCCGGCTCCGGCGGGACCGGGGCGCCCGGCTGCGGGAACCCGGGCTGGCCGGGCTGCTGCGGGAAGCCCTGCTGACCCTCGGCGTAGGGGTTCTGGCCCTGGGGCTGCTGCGGGCCCTGCGGCTGGCCCTGCGCGAACGGGTTGCCCTGGGGCGGCGGAGTGGTCACTTGGGGGTCCCCCTCAAACGTCGGTGCATGACGCGAACATGGCGCGATAAGACCCACGTAAGTTATCGGCCCCCACTGACAACTCCAGCATCAGATGGAACTCTGTGGCACTGATGTAACACTTACTGGCGGGCAAACCTGGCCATAATCACTGCAACTGCCGCGTAGACAGCGGCGACCGTGAGGACCAACGGCACCGAGCGGCCGTCCGGCGGCAGCATCAGGGCGGCGATGCCCGCGGCGCCGACGAAGGCGACGTTGAACAGCACGTCATAGACGGAGAAGATCCGGCCACGGAAGGCGTCGTCGACCGAGGACTGCACGATCGTGTCGGTCGCGATCTTCGAGCCCTGAGTCGTCAGCCCCAGAAGAAACGTCGCGGCGAGCATCGGCACAGTGGCGAACGGCAGGCCGAGGGCGGGCTCCAGCAGCGCGGCGCCCGCGGCGCACACCGCCATCCAGCGCGCCGGCCCCAGCCGCCCCGCCGCCCATGGCGTGAGCACGGCCGCGGCGAAGAAACCGGCGCCCGAGACCCCGAGCGCAAGCCCCAACAGGGCGAGCCCCTCGTCGGTGCTCGACGTCAGGGCGTACCGGCACAGCATCAGCAGCATGACCAGCAGCGCGCCGTAGCAGAACCGCATCAGCGTCATCCCGGTGAGCGCCCAGGCGGCGTCCCGGCGGGCCGGTGCGGCGAGGTGGCGCAGCCCTGCCACGAGGTCGCGGACGTTGCCGACGAGGGCGGAGGACAGCCGAGGCTGAGCCAGCGCCTGGTCGGGACCCAGCAGCGCCACGGCCATGCGCAGCGAGGCCAGCCCTCCGCACAGGTACAGCACCGCCGCGAACAGCACCACGGCGGCGTCGGAGTCCGCGACGACGAGACGCACGACGAAGGCGAGACCACCGCCCGCGGTGGCGGCGAGGGTGCCGGCGGTCGGGGAGACCGAGTTGGCGATCACCAGCCGCTCGGCGTCGACCACACGGGGCAGCGCGGCGGACAGACCTGCGAGGACGAAGCGGTTGACCGCGGTGACACACAGCGCGGAGGCGTAGAAGAGCCAGTCCGGAACGGCCGCCACCATCAGGACGGCCGTCACCGTGGCCATCACGGCGCGCAGCAGATTGCCGTAGAGGAAGACCTGGCGGCGGCGCCAGCGGTCCAGCAGCACCCCGGCGAACGGACCCACGAGGGAGTAGGGAAGCAGCAGGACTGCCATCGCGGAGGCGATCGCGGCGGGCGAGGTCTGTTCCTCCGGCGCGAACACCACGTAGGTGGCGAGCCCCACCTGGTAGACGCCGTCGGCGCCCTGGGAGAGCAGGCGCACGGCGAGCAGCCGACGGAAACCCTGCAGGCGCAGCAGCACGCGCAGATCACGGACGACGGCCATGGGGCACAGCCTCACATACGAGAGAGGTCCCCCGGGCGCAACGCCCTGGGGGACCCCAACCGCGGGTGCGGGGAGCGGGTCAGCGCTCGACCTCACCCTTGATGAACTTCTCGACGTTCGCCCGGGCCTCGTCGTCGAAGTACTGGACCGGCGGGGACTTCATGAAGTAGCTCGACGCCGACAGGATCGGGCCGCCGATGCCGCGGTCCTTGGCGATCTTCGCGGCACGCAGCGCGTCGATGATCACGCCCGCGGAGTTCGGGGAGTCCCAGACCTCGAGCTTGTACTCCAGGTTCAGCGGGACGTCACCGAAGGCGCGGCCCTCCAGACGGACGTAGGCCCACTTGCGGTCGTCGAGCCAGGCCACGTAGTCGGACGGGCCGATGTGGACGTTCTTCTCGCCCAGCTCCCGGTCGGGAATCTGCGAGGTGACGGCCTGCGTCTTGGAGATCTTCTTGGACTCGAGGCGGTCGCGCTCGAGCATGTTCTTGAAGTCCATGTTGCCGCCGACGTTCAGCTGCATCGTGCGGTCCAGGATGACGCCCCGGTCCTCGAACAGCTTCGCCATGACACGGTGCGTGATGGTGGCACCGACCTGCGACTTGATGTCGTCACCGACGATCGGCACGCCCGCCTCGGTGAACCTGTCCGCCCACTCCTTGGTGCCGGCGATGAAGACCGGCAGGGCGTTGACGAAGGCGACCTTGGCGTCGAGGGCGCACTGGGCGTAGTACTTGGCGGCGTCCTCGGAGCCGACCGGCAGGTAGCAGACCAGGACGTCGACCTGCTGGTCCTTGAGGACCTGGACGACGTCGACCGGCGCCTCGGCGGACTCCTCGATAGTCTCGCGGTAGTACCGGCCGAGGCCGTCGAGGGTGTGGCCGCGCTGGACCGTCACTCCGGAACGGGGGACGTCGCAGATCTTGATGGTGTTGTTCTCGGAGGCGCCGATGGCGTCCGCGAGGTCCAGGCCCACCTTCTTGGCGTCCACGTCGAAGGCGGCGACGAACTCGACGTCACCGACGTGGTAGTCGCCGAACTGGACGTGCATCAGGCCCGGGACCTTCGACGCCGGGTCGGCGTCCTTGTAGTACTCGACGCCCTGCACCAGCGATGCGGCGCAGTTGCCCACGCCGACGATGGCTACGCGAACCGAACCCATTCCGGTTGCTCCCTGTGTGTACGAGTGAGGCCCTGGCTGGGCGCTCACGTGGCGGTGTCGTCGGGCGTATCCGGCCGGGAGTCGCTCCCGGACCGGGGCAGGTCGCCCGGCGCTCCATTTGTCCTGTCCTGGTGAGCGGCCCCCTCGGAGGCGGAACCCCTGAGGTCCCGCCCCGCCCGCTCGCTCTCGATGAGCTCGTTCAGCCAGCGCACCTCGCGCTCCACGGACTCCATTCCGTGGCGCTGGAGCTCGAGCGTGTAGTCGTCGAGGCGCTCCCGGGTGCGGGCCAGCGAGGCCCGCATCTTCTCCAGGCGCTCCTCCAGCCGGCTGCGGCGGCCTTCGAGCACACGCATACGTACGTCGCGCGACGTCTGGCCGAAGAACGCGAAGCGAGCGGCGAAGGTCTCGTCCTCGTACGCGTCGGGCCCCGTCTGCGAGAGCAGCTGCTCGAAATGCTCCTTGCCGTCTGCCGTCAACCGGTAGACGATCTTGGCGCGGCGCCCCGTGAGGGAGGCTGCGGCCTCGGCGGTGTTCCCCGGCTCCTCGATCAACCAGCCGTTTGCGACCAGCGTCTTGAGGCAGGGGTACAGCGTCCCGTAGCTGAACGCCCGGAACACACCCAGTGACGTGTTGAGTCGTTTGCGCAGCTCATAGCCGTGCATCGGGGATTCGCGGAGCAGGCCGAGTACGGCGAACTCGAGGATCCCGGAACGCCGGCTCATCGTCGCCTCCTCTCTGCCGCGACCCGCGGCGGCGGGTGCCGTGACGGGGTTGCCTGGTCTTTATGCCGAGCTGATGTATCGACTCGATACATCAAGACGATAGAACGGCGTTCCGCCTGCGACAAGTGGTGGGTCGGTGAACGGGATCACATCACCGATTCATCGGAAGCAAGTTGCCTGATTTGAGGTGAACTTCGGTGCTCGCGTGTTTTGGCGGTGCGTAGTCTGTCCGCCATGCAGACCACAGGGAACCGAGTGACGCGAGTGGGCGTCCCTGTCCCTGGTGCAGTACGGGCTGAGTGCGGCACGAGCCGCATCCGTACTTCGGGGGGACCGGAAACCAGCCGCCGTTTCCAGGCGCGCAGAGGTGCGCCTGCCCGAGGAGAAGTCGTTCGATGAGCGAGCACCGTCGCAAACCGCCGCAGCCGCAGGGAGGCGGACGTGCCGCGGCCCGACGCGGTCAGTCCGGCTCGTCCTCCGGCCGCCGCGCGGCACCGCGAGGCGCCACCGGATCTTCCTCCGGCGCCCATGGGCCGGGCTCCGATGAGCCGGGAGGTGAGGAGCGCCCGTACGGCGGCCGAGCCGAGGCCCGCCGTGCGGCACAGCGCAGCGGGGGTGGCCGGCGCAGAGCGGCCGACCACCCCGGCCACGGAGGCCGACGTGCGGCACCCGCCGGGCGCGGCCGGGCCGTGGCGCCGGGCCGGAAGCGGATCATCGACTATCCGCGCCACGACAAGTACGGGTGGCGCCGCTGGGTGCCGTCCTGGAAGCTCGTCTCCGGGCTGTGCGTGGCGTTCTTCGGCGCCATGGTGGCCGCCGCGGGGGTCGCCTACGCGCTGGTGGACGTGCCGAAGGTGGCCTTGACGGCCACGGCGCAGAACAACGTCTACTACTGGGCCGACGGCAGCCAGATGGTCGCCACGGGCGGTGAGCGCAACCGCCAGATCATCGACCTGGCGCAGATCCCCAAGGCGATGCAGAACGCCGTCATCTCCCAGGAGAACAAGACTTTCTACACCGACAGCGGCATCGACCCCAAGGGCATCGCCCGCGCGGTGTTCAACATGGCCAAGGGCGGGGAGACGCAGGGCGGCTCCACCATCACCCAGCAGTACGTCAAGAACGCCATGCTGGACGACCAGTCGCAGACGGTCTCCCGGAAGGTCAGGGAGCTCTTCGTCTCGATCAAGGTGGGTGCCCAGGAGGACAAGGACGACATCCTCGCCGGCTACCTGAACACCGGGTACTACGGCCGGGGTGCCTACGGCATCCAGGCGGCGGCACGGGCGTACTTCAACAAGGACGCCGTCGACCTCAACCCCGGCGAGTGCGCGTTCCTGGCCGCGACGCTCAAGGGCGCCACGTACTTCGACCCCGCGGGCGCGACCTCGATCGACCCCGCCGCCACCCCGAAGGCCAACAAGGAGCGGGCCCTGCGGCAGATGCAGGACACGCTGGACAAGATGGTGGAGTACGGCAAGCTGAGCCAGGAGGAGCGCGTCAAGTACACCGAGCTCCCGACGACGCAGAACCCGCGGTCGAACACCGCGCTCAGCGGCCAGATCGGCTATCTCGTCGACCTCGCCAAGGCCTCGGTCATCAAGAGCGGCGTCGCCACCGCGGACCAGCTGGACAAGGGCGGCTACTCGATCCACACGACCTTCGAGAAGAAGAAGGTCGACGAGCTGGAGAAGGCCGTCAAGAAGGTCTACGACGAGAAGATCGACCCGGAGAAGCGCCCCGAGACGGACACCCACGTCCAGTTCGGCGGGGCCTCGGTGGACCCCGAGACGGGCGCCATCAAGGCCATCTACGGCGGTACGGACGCGACCAAGCACTTCACCAACAACTCGGATGTCACCGGCGCCCAGGTCGGTTCGACGTTCAAGCCGTTCGTGCTGGCGGCGGCGATGAAGTGGGGCGTGCGCGATCCGGACCTCGGCGAGACCCAGGCCCAGGACGAGCGCACCGTGGTCTCCCCGAAGAGCCTGTACACCGGTAAGAACAAGTTCAAGATCAAGAACTACGACGGGTCGGTCTGGCACAACGAGGAAGGCGCTGAGTGGGAGCAGGTCAACGATGGCGACGTGTCGTACGGTGAGCCGCCCGCGTACAAGGTCGACCTGCGTGAGGCGATGCGGGAGTCGGTGAACTCCTCCTTCGTCCAGCTGGGCATGGATGTCGGCCTGGACAAGGTGAAGGAGGCTGCGATGGACGCCGGCCTGCTGGAGGGCAGCCTGGCCGGTACGACGTTCCCCTCTTTCTCCATCGGTACCTCCGACCCCAGCGCGATCCGGATGGCGGCCTCGTACGCCACCTTCGCGGACAGCGGCAAGCAGCGTGAGCCGTACTCGGTCACCAAGGTCACCAACAAGGACGGCACCCTCTACACGCACAAGGTTGAGACCAAGCAGGCGTTCACCGCCAAGGTCGCCGACAATGTCACGGACGTCCTGAAGACCGTCGTCGAGAAGGGTACGGGCACCAACGCCCAGCTGCCCGGCCGTGAGGTGGCGGGCAAGACCGGAACGACGGATGGCAACAGGTCCGCCTGGTTCGTCGGCTACACGCCGCAGCTCGCGACCGCGGTCAGTATGTTCCGGCTGGACGACGACGAGAAGAACAAGGACCGCGAGTTCGAGGAGATGTTCGGCACGGGTGGTGAGAAGAAGATCCACGGCGCCTCGTTCCCGGCCAAGATCTGGCACGACTACATGGAGGACGCCCTCAAGGGACAGCCGAAGGTGAAGTTCCCGGAGCCGGAGCCCATCGGGGAGATCATCAATGCCGACCCGACCCCGACTCCGACCCCCTCGGTGACCGAGTCCGAGGACTCCAGCCCCACGCCAAGCCCGACGCCCAGTGAGACGGAGACCAGTCCCGCACCCTCGCCGACCGACACCTGCGGTGTCTTCGACTGGAGGTGTCAGGACGAGAACGAGAACGGCGGAAACGGCAACGGCGGAAACGGCAACGGCGGAAACGGCAATGGTGGCAATGCCAACGGCGGTGATAGCGGAGGTGGAGACGGGGGACCATCGTCCTCGCCATCGACCAGTGAGTCGGAAGGTGAGCCGACCCGAGGCAACCAGAACGGTGGTCTCTTCGAAGGTCCGACCGGCTAGCAGCCGGACGCCCGGCTTGGGTGTTTCACGTGAAACACCCGCATGTTTCACGTGAAACAGGGGCCGGGGGGGGGCCCCCCGCGGGGGGGCGCCCCCCCCCGGCCCCGCAAGCGGTCGCGCGGGGATTG
>NZ_JBAGKH010000051.1:0-20694 GCF_036689765.1 Streptomyces poriticola | reverse complement strand
CGCCCGGGTCCCCGGTGGCGCGCCCGCGCTCCCGGACGCGGCCCACGGACACACGGCCGTCCACAGCCTCCGTCGGGCGCACCACCGTCCGCCGCACAGCCTCCGGCGCGACACGCGCGGACTCGGGCACCACGGCGACGGACGGCGCCGCCCCGACCACCGGATCGCCCGGCCCGGCCGGCGCCGTCTCCCCCGGCCGGCGCGCCACCCCCGGTGTGCGTGCCACCGCTGCTCCGGTGGCTCCCGCCCGGAGCCCTCGCCGACCGGTGCTGCCGCCCCAGCCGCGTCCCACCGACGTCTTCGCCGAGCGGCTCCTCGCCGTACTCAGCGGGCGGCGGCCCGTGCACTCGATGCTGGGGCACACCGCGGGACGCGCCTACGACGAGCTCGCCTGGCTCGCCGAACACGGTCCGCTGCGCACCCGCGGCGCCCTCCCCGTCATCCGCGACGTCGGCTACTGCGAGCCGCGGCGGGGCGCGCTGGAGGTCTTCGCCCGGATCGGTGCGGGAGACAGGCTCCGGGCGATGGCGTTCCGCCTGGAGCGGGGCAGGGATCTGCGCTGGCGCTGTACGGCCGTGGAGCTCGGCGGCCCCCGGATGCCCCGCGCGGACGACGCCTGATCCCGTCCGGCAGCCGGAGGCACCGGTCACAGCCGCAGGGCCGGTCACCACGCGGGTGGTGACCGGCCCTTCGCTGCTGCCGCCGCGGCGGCGCGGAATACGTCCGCACCGCCGCCGGCGTCACTTCTTGCGGCGCCGCCCGCCCTTCGCCTGCTTGCGGCGCTCGGCGCGGGTGAGCCCGTCGGCCGGGGAACGCACCGGCTCCTCGTCGGCGGTGACGTCCCGCTCGATGATGCCGCCCTCGCCGTCCACGGTCGGCGCGGACAGATGGAGGTTCCGCCGCTGCGGGGCGTCGAGACCCTTCGCGCGGATCTCCGGGCGCGCGCCCGCCTGCGCCGGCACCGCGTCCTGGGCGCCCTTGTCCAGCGACGGCCTGGCGTCCTCGACCGGGACCTCCTCGACCTGCTGCTCGACCTGGACCTCCAGGTTGAACAGATAGCCGACGGACTCCTCCTTGATGCCCTCCATCATCGCGGTGAACATGTCGAAGCCCTCGCGCTGGTACTCGACCAGCGGGTCCTTCTGCGCCATCGCGCGCAGGCCGATGCCCTCCTGGAGGTAGTCCATCTCGTAGAGGTGCTCGCGCCACTTGCGGTCCAGCACCGAGAGCACGACCCGCCGCTCCAGCTCCCGCATGATCTCGGAGCCGAGCTGCGTCTCCCGGGCCTCGTACTGTTCGCGGATGTCGTCCTTGATGGACTCGGCGATGTACTCGGCGGTCAGTCCGGCCCGGTCGCCGGCCGCCTCCTCCAGCTCCTCGATGTCGACCTTCACCGGGTAGAGCTGCTTGAAGGCGCCCCACAGCCGGTCCAGGTCCCAGTCCTCCGGGAAGCCCTCGGCGGTCTCGGCCTGCACATAGGCGTCGATGGTGTCGTCCATGAAGTGCTGCACCTGCTCGTGCAGGTCCTCGCCCTCCAGCACGCGGCGCCGCTCGCCATAGATGACCTCGCGCTGCCGGTTGAGGACCTCGTCGTACTTCAGGACGTTCTTGCGGGTCTCGAAGTTCTGCTGCTCGACCTGCGACTGGGCTGAGGCGATCGCACGCGTGACCATCTTGTTCTCGATCGGCACGTCGTCCGGGACGTTCGCCATCGACATCACGCGCTCGACCATCTGGGCCTTGAACAGACGCATCAGGTCGTCGCCCAGCGACAGGTAGAACCGGGACTCGCCCGGGTCGCCCTGACGGCCGGAGCGACCGCGCAGCTGGTTGTCGATGCGCCGCGACTCGTGCCGCTCGGTGCCCAGCACATAGAGCCCGCCGAGGTCCTCGACCTCGTCCTTCTCGGCCTTGACCGCCTGCTCGGCGCGCTCCAGGGCGGCGGGCAGGGCCGCGGCCCACTCCTCGATGTGCTCCTCGGGGTCGAGGCCGCGCTGGCGCAGCTCCGCCTCGGCGAGGTCCTCGGGGTTGCCGCCCAGCTTGATGTCCGTACCACGGCCGGCCATGTTCGTGGCCACCGTCACGGCGCCCCGGCGGCCGGCCTGGGCGACGATCGTCGCCTCCCGGTCGTGCTGCTTGGCGTTGAGCACCTCGTGCTGGATGCCGCGCTTGCTGAGCTGCTGCGAGAGGTACTCGGACTTCTCGACCGAGGTGGTGCCGACCAGGATCGGCTGGCCCTTCTCGTGCTTCTCGGCGATGTCGTCGACGACCGCGTCGAACTTGGCGACCTCGGTGCGGTAGATCAGGTCCGACTGGTCCATGCGGACCATCGGCCGGTTGGTCGGGATCGGGACCACGCCGAGCTTGTAGATCTGGTGGAACTCGGCGGCCTCGGTCATCGCCGTACCGGTCATGCCGGAGAGCTTGCCGTAGAGGCGGAAGAAGTTCTGCAGGGTGATCGTGGCGAGAGTCTGGTTCTCGTCCTTGATGTCCACCCCTTCCTTCGCCTCGATCGCCTGGTGCATGCCCTCGTTGTAGCGGCGGCCGGCGAGGATACGGCCGGTGTGCTCGTCGACGATCATGACCTCGCCGTCGATGACGACGTAGTCCTTGTCCTTCTTGAAGAGTTCCTTGGCCTTGATGGCGTTGTTCAGGTAGCCCACCAGCGGGGTGTTCACCGACTCGTAGAGGTTGTCGATGCCCAGCCAGTCCTCGACCTTGGCGACCCCGGACTCGTGGATGGCTACCGTGCGCTTCTTCTCGTCGACGTCGTAGTCGCCGGTCTCCTCGATGCCCTTCAGCGGCTGGCCGGCCTCGCCCCGCTTAAGGCGCTTGACCAGCTTGGCGAAGTCGCCGTACCACTTGGTGGCCTGGTCGGCGGGGCCGGAGATGATCAGCGGGGTGCGGGCCTCGTCGATGAGGATGGAGTCGACCTCGTCGACGATGGCGAAGTTGTGGCCGCGCTGGACGAGTTCGTCCTTGGACCAGGCCATGTTGTCGCGCAGGTAGTCGAAGCCGAACTCGTTGTTCGTGCCGTAGGTGATGTCGCAGTTGTACATCTCGCGGCGCTGGGCCGGGGGCATGTTGGCGAGGATGCAGCCGACGTTCAGCCCGAGGAACTTGTGGACTCGGCCCATCATCTCGGAGTCGCGCTCGGCCAGGTAGTCGTTGACCGTGATGATGTGGACGCCGTCGCCGGACAAGGCGTTCAGATAGGCGGGGAGCGTGCCGACCAGGGTCTTGCCCTCGCCCGTCTTCATCTCCGCCACGTACCCCATGTGCAGTGCGGCGCCGCCCATCAGCTGCACGTCGTAGTGGCGCTGGCCGAGAACGCGCTTGGCAGCCTCACGGACGGTCGCGAACGCCTCGGGGAGCAGGTCGTCCAGGCTCTCGCCCTCGGCGTAGCGCTCCCTGTACTCATCGGTGAGGGCGCGCAGCTCGGCGTCGGAGAGGTCGACGAAGTCCTCTTCGATGGAGTTGACCTGGTCCGCGATGCGGTGCAGCTTGCGCAGGATCTTGCCTTCGCCTGCACGCATGATCTTCGAGAGGACGGACACGGGGGTTGGTCTCCTTGCCGGTCGGGCCTGGGACGGTCGGTTTTCCGGTTCTTGACGTGACTGAGCAACGGCCATCGTATGCGAGGACCCCGCCGCCCCGGGAGGCCCGCCGTGGCGGCGACCGTCCGCTGCCGCATATCGCTTCCGTCCGCCCCAGTCTGCATCCAGTCTGCTTCAGCCTTCATCCGGGACAACGTCCGGGGCGCGCCGATGGTGCCGCGTCCGGCCGGCGAATCGCGCGAGACGTGACCGCCCGTGCGCATACGGCCACGAGGGGGCCACGTACGGCAGAAGGGAATGGCGCCGTGCGCGGGCCGCCCAGCAGAATCGGCCGATGGAACCGCTCACGCTCACCACGGACCGACTGATCCTGCGCCCGGTCGGCCCCCAGGACACCGACGCGGTGTACACCGCCTGCCAGGACCCCGGGATCCAGCGCTGGACCACGATCCCGTCCCCGTACCTCCATGAACACGCGCGCGGCTTCACCGAGCAGATGGTCCCGGACGGCTGGGCGGACGCGGCCGTGTTCACCTTCGGGATCTTCCTGCGCGGCGGTGACCTCGCGGGGGTGGTCGGCCTGACCATGTGCTCCTTGGGGAGCGCCGAGATCGGTTTCTGGGCCGCCAGGGAGCACCGCGGCCACGGCTATGTCACGGAGGCCGTGGTCACCGCCTCCCGGTGGGCGTTCACCGAGCGGAAGATCGACCGGGTGGAATGGCGTGCCGAGGCCGGGAACACGGCCTCCCGCGCGGTGGCCCAGCGCGCCGGTTTCACCCTGGAGGGCACCCTGCGCTCCGGTATCAACAACAAGGGCGTACGCCGCGACTGCTGGGTGGGGTCCCTGCTCCCCTCGGACCTGGGCCTCCCCTCGACGGCCCCGTACCTGCCGCCGGCCCGGCCGTAGCCCGCAGCGGCTCGGCCCGGAGCCGCTCGCGCCCACGGCCGCACCGCGGCCGCGGGCGGTGGAACCGTCCGGGAGCGGGGTGGAATCCCGCTGTCAGTGCCACCGCCTATCGTGCGGACGTATGACGACCCTCCCGCGCCCCGCCACGGAGCTCTCCGCCACCGACGCCCGCCGGATCGCCCTGCGTGCCCAGGGCTTCCTCGGGGCCCCGGACCGCCGTGCGGGCGTCCGCGGCATGCTCCGCCATCTCGGCGCGGTGCAGCTCGACACCATCTCGGTCCTGGCCCGCTCCCACGAGCTCGTCCCCTACGCCCGGCTGGGCGCGGTACCCCGCAGAACGGTGGAGGACGCCTACTGGAAGGGCGCCCACGCCTTCGAGTACTGGTCCCATGCCGCCTGCATCCTCCCCATCGAGGAGTGGCCCCACTTCGCCTTCCGCCGCCGTGCCTACCGCAACCGTCCGCACTGGAACCACGACCTGCCCGACGGCATCTACGAGCAGGTGATCAAGCAGCTCCGGGCCGAGGGCCCGCTCACCGCGACGGAGCTGGGCGGGGCGAAGCGGACCAGCGAATGGTGGGACTGGTCCGGCACCAAGGTCGCGGTCGAGCGAGCGCTGATGCACGGCGAGGTGGTGTGCGTCGAGCGGCGCGGCTGGAAGCGCGTCTACGACCTGGCCGAGCGCGCGGTCCCGGCCGCACTGCTGCACGACCAGCTGGACGACGCCGATTGCCTGCGCCGCCTGGTGGGGCTGGCCGGCCGGTCGCTGGGCGTGGGCACCCGCGCCGACATAGCGGACTACCACCGGCTCAGGGGCGACCAGGTCGACGCGGTGATCGCCGACTCGGGTCTGGTCCCGGTCTCGGTGGCGGGCTGGTCCAAGCCGGCCTGGGCGGACCCGGTGGCACTGGAGACACCGCCGCGCGGGCGGCACCGGACGACGCTGCTGTCGCCCTTCGACTCGCTCGTCTGGGAGCGGGCGCGCACGGAGCGGATCTTCGGGTTCAGCCACCGTCTGGAGGCCTACGTCCCCAAGCAGAAGCGGGTGCACGGCTACTTCGCGATGCCGGTCCTCGCCGGCGGCAGGCTCGTCGGCCGGGTGGACCCGGCCCGGGAAGGCCGGACGCTGGTGGCCAAGCAGACCACACTGGACGGCCCGAAGGCGGTCCCGGCGGTGGCACAGGCCCTGGTCGAGGCGGCGAGCTGGGTGGACTGCACGGACGTGCGCGTGGAGCGCGTCGACGACGCGGCGCTGCGCGAGGCTCTCGTCCGGGAGCTGACACGGATCGTGGGGTAAGGGCGACGGGCCGCGGGCAGCCCGGTCAGCGGGGCACCGGGCCGGGAGGCCGGCGGATCAACGGTCCGGCGGGGCGGCGGTCCGGTGCGTCGGCGGTCCGGCGGGGTCAGCGGATCTCGAGGATCTTCTCCCGCATCGCGTAGACGACCGCTTCCATCCGCGAGTGCAGCTGGAGCTTCTCCAGGATGTTGCGGACGTGGTTCTTCACGGTGTTCTCGGAGATGTACAGCTCCTTGGCGATGTCGCGGTTGTTCATCCCCGTGGCGACGAGCTTGAGGACCTCAAGCTCGCGGTCGGTGAGCCGCGGCGCGGGGACCAGCCGGCGCTCGTCGGTCCGCTGGATCATCGACTTGAACTCGGTGAGCAGCTTCGACGCCATGGAGGGACTGATCTGCGACTGGCCGTCGGCCACCGCACGGATGGCGGTGGCCACCTCGTCCGTGGAGATCTCCTTGAGCAGGTAACCGGTCGCGCCCGCCTTGATCGCATCGTAGAGGTCGGCCTCCTCGTCACTGATGGTCAGCATGATGATCTTCGCGCTGGGCGCCACCTCCTTGATGGAGGTGCAGGCCTCGATACCACCGCGCTTGGGCATCCGTACGTCCATCAGCACGATGTCGGGCAGCAGGTCGGCGGCCTTCTCCACAGCCTCGGCGCCGTCCCCCGCCTCCCCGACGACCTGGATGTCCTCCTCGGCCGCGAGCACGATCTCCAGCCCGCGCCGGAACAGGGCGTGGTCGTCCACGACCAGGACTCTGATCGGTTCCTTGCGTGGAGAGCCCTCGCCCGGGCCCACGCCGACGACGCCGTCTGCGTCCTCGTCCCGCATCGGTCCGAAGCTGTCCGTCATCGTTCCTCCCCCTGACGGCTGTGGCCTGTGCTCCTGAGCCATTGCCAACCCAAGGCAACGACCCACGGGTTGGGCCGTGCGGCCATGATTCCATGCCCGGGCGGCGACCGGGTGACGGAGCGGGGCGCGAAGGGGTCGTACACCGTCGCACGCCGGTGCCCCTGGGGGCGCACGCATGCGCTCCAGGGGCACCGTCCCTGCTGTCACCCTGCGGCCGCTCGCCTGGTCAGCCGCCGAGCGCGCCTCCCGCCTCGGTGGGGTGCGCCTGGGTGACCATCGTGTCCGTCTGAAGGTGGATCACACCGTAGTCGTACGCATGCCGCCGGTAGACGACACTGGGCTCCTTGGTCTCGGAGTCGATGAAGAGGTAGAAGTCGTGCCCGACCAGCTCCATCTCGTAGAGCGCCTGGTCGAGGGTCATCGGCGCGGCCGCGTGGGTCTTCTCGCGGACCACGAGAGGCCCGTCGCCCTGGACCTCCAGTGAGCCGATCTTCTTGGTGGGCACGCCCTGCTCGTCCTGCGAGGCAGTGCTGCCGGTCCCGTTGAGCGTCGCCGCGCCCGGGACGTGATGGGGGACCTCGGCGGCCGAGATCCGGCGTGCGCCACGCCGTGAGAAGCGCTTGTCGTGCTGCTTGCGCAGCCGGGCGTCGAGCTTCTCCGCCGCCAGGTCGAGCGCCGCGTACGGATCGCTCGCCGCTGCCTCCGCCCGGATCACCGGACCACGGGAGCGGAGCGTGATCTCCACTCGGTCACTGCGGTCGGCCTGTCGGGGGTTGGGCTCCTTGGACACCTCGACGTCGAGGCTGATCACCTTGCCATCGAGCTTCTGGATCTTCTCCAGCTTCAGCTTCTCGGCCACGTGCTTCCGGAACCGCTCGGGCACCTCGGTCTTGCGGCCCTTGACGACGATGTCCACGCAGAACTCCGTTCCCGGATCGCCCCGCCTCTGTCGCGGGGCAGCTCCCTTTTGCACCAGGTTCCGGTGACCCCGGAACCTCGGACTCGGTGACTTCCACCTCCTCCCCCGAGGGCAAGATCTCCATTCGCGCCGAGGCGGGTGATGGAGGGAAACCCGCTGCACGGCATTCGGGTACGAGAGGGTGTGGCCTGCGGCTTTCCCTCTGAACCGAACATATCTCGCCCGGGCGGATGTCGTCACCCTCTACCGCGGCGTACCTCCGTTCAGGTGAATTGACACTCTTACAACCTGCAACGAAGCAAGATCTCTATGAGTTCCGGTTTATTTCGAAAGCATCGGGAGAAGCAGCGACCACGGCGGCGCGGATCGTGCCGCGGGTCATGTCACCGGCCCCGTTTGCGCCCGCCATTCCCGGTCCGGCGGGTGCCCGCTGCGCCCTCACTTCCGTAGCTCTGGACTTCTGTTCTTCTCTGCCTTCCCCCATGGCTCCCGAATACACAGCCGCAGTCGCCGTTCTGTACGGGCCGCCCCCTGCTCTCCGCTCACGCCCGGTGCCGTTCTCCGCGACCGCCGCCCGGACGGCCCGCGCCGCCTCCGCCAGGGACGACCCGGTCGTCATCAGGTCGTCGACGAGGACGACCCGGCCGCCCGCACCGAGCAACCGCTCACCGCCCGGGGCGACGGCCAGGGCTCCCGCCACGTTGTCCCAGCGCTGCCGGGCGTCGAGACCCGACTGGTCGGCCACCGGCCGGCGTTGCCGCAGTACCGCGAGAACCCGCGCGGCCGTCCCCGTCCTGCGCAGCTCGGCAGCGGCGGCGAGCGCGATCCGGCGCGCCGGGTCGTGGCCACGCGCCCGCACCGCTCGCCGCGCGGAGGGCACGGGCACCAGGAGCACGGGCCGCCCGTCGGCCGGGAATCCCGGCTGCGCGGCCGGGCCGCCCGCAGCCCTGCCGGAGCGGCGGCCCGGCGGCTCGCGCAGCCCCGCCCGCACCGCCGCCGCCAGGGCCGTGCCGAGCGGGCCGGCCAGCGCCAGTGCGCCGCGCTCCTTGTGGGCCAGCAACAGGGCCCGCACGGCGTCTGCGTAAGGGGCCGACGCATGCACCACCGGGAGCCCGGCCGGCTCCGGAACCGGCCGGACCCGGCGGGGCACGGCCCCGCTCAGGGCATCACCGCACTCCGGGCAGAGCACCCCGCGCTGCCCGCCACAGCCTGTGCACGCGGTCGGCAGCACCAGGTCGCCTAGGTCCCGCCACCACCTGCGCATGCGCTCCACTGTGCCGGTGCGGCACCCGCCCTGCCACCCCTGTGGAAAACGCCCTCCGGAGCCCTGTGGACAACTCCGCGGCCGGACGTCTCACCCCGGATAGACCGGCGCCGTCCCCGCGGTCACCTTCTGCCACTGCATCCCGGACGGCAGCCGGACGATCCCGTCCTCCGAATACGCCACCAGCGGCAGCCGCTCGTCCTCGGACGCGGCGATCTCCTTCACACCGGTCAGCGCAGCGGGCACCGAGCTCTCCGGCGCCGAGCCGTCGACCTGGACGTATCCGATCTGCTGCACGCCCCCGCGTCCCCGCCCCACGACCACGAGGCGGCTGTCACCGGCCCAGGACATGGCCGTGACCTCCTCCAACTCCGGAGTCGCCGAGCGCAGTTCGAGCACCGTCGGGGGCTGGCCGGCCCGGTCGGCGCGTTCGATCCGCCCGATGAGCAGCGACCGGTCGTCGCCCTTCTCCACGATGAGCGCGATCCGCACCCCGTCGGCCGCCACCCGCACCGCCTGGACCCGTCCGTCCAGCTGAGGGATCCGTACCTCCAGCGGCTCGCCGGCCCCCTTGCGCAGCACCAGCAGCCGCGGACGGTCGGGGTTGCGGTCGGCGACCCACAGGTCACCGTGCGCGTCCCAGCTGGGCGCCGTGAGCCGGTCCTGCTCCTTGCTGCCCTGGCTGACCAGCACCGGCTCGCCCAGCGAACCGCCCGAGACCAGCGATCCGACGTACAGCGACCTGCCGTCGAGACCGACGCCGGCCGCGGTGTGCTCGTCCCGGGCGACCGCGACCGACCGCAGGGCCGTCCCACCCTCGCCCAGCGCTCCGGGCACGGGGACCGGGTGCGGCTTGGTGGCGCTGCTGCCGGACGGGATCCGGACCAGACGATGCTCGTCGTCCACGAAGTACAGGTAGTCGGGTTCCTGCGCCGAGCCGCGGGCCGCGACCGTCTCGGCCTGGTCCTCGGTCAGCGAGCACAGCCGCTCCGTGCCCGACCGCAACTGGACCTCCTCGACCGTCGGTGTGAGGCTCCGCAGGGTGTACAGCAGCTGGGCCGCCATCTCGTCGCACTTGTCCGCACCGACCCGGGCCGCCCTGCCGTTCAGCGGCACGGTCAGTCTGCTGCGGTCGTCGGGGGTCAGCGAGGTGACGCCCCGCGCCAGCGCCGTGCCCGTCGGGAAGCTCGATCTGACCACCGGCCCCAGCAGGCTGCTCGGCCCGTCCAGGAGCGAACGCACCACCTGCGCCATCGGTTCCACCCGCCGCCGCACGTACACCGGATCCGCGACGGCTGCGGGCTGCGCGCTCGCCGCGGCCTCTGAACCCGCAGGGGCGTTGGACGCGAAGTAGTACTTGTTGACGGACATGTAGTTGCGCTGGAAGTCCGACTTGCCCATGACGACGCCCTGGGGAAGTTCGTCGATGCGCCACTGCCCGCTCTTGGCGTCCCGGGTCAGATGCACCGACTCCCGGTACTGGCCGTCGGCCGGCGCGTACGACTGCCGCGCGTCCACCGTGGCCACCTTCGCTCCGGTCAGGGTCAGCGAGAAGTCGCTCATCTCGTCGTCGAGGACGGAGTGACCGGAGGCGGTGCCCGGCCCGCCGGCCAGCACGGTCGTGGACTGCTCCGGCCGCCAGGTCCTCTCGGCCTCACCGGTCAGATACTTGCGCGCCGTCTCGTACTGCGGATCGTCGCTGGTCAGCGCCTCGAGAAAGCCCTGCACGATCTCCGTCGGCGACGCGTCCTCCGCCGGCGGCATCGCGAACACCCGCACCTGCGCGTCCTGCCGAGGCGTCGACTCGACGTCCCTCAGGTCCCCGCTGTCGGGCATGGACGCACACCCGGCCAGCAATACGACACCGCAGGTGGCGTAGGCCACCGCACGCACCGGCCGGCGCCGGCCGGTCCCCTTGCGGTCAGCGCCCACGCGATGCCTCCCCTTGCCTGCTCGAGTCCTCAGCCCCGGTGCCGTCGATGATGTCTCTGGCGTCCCTTGCGGCCGGGCCGACCGGGTCGGCCGGGCCGACCGTGTCGCTGCCCGGTCGCGCGGCGGACGAATCGTTTGCCACAAGTGCTCCCGCCACCGGCCGCGGGACCACGCGCGCGCCGTTGCCCGGCAGGGCCGTCGGGTCGGCCACGGGCACCACGGCGCCCGCCTTCGGCGGTATCGGATCGCGGTGCGGCACCGTGGTCGCCTGCCCTGCCGTGGCCTGCGCCGGCACGGTGACCGCGTGATCCGCGGCGTTGGTCGGACCGGCGTCGCCCAGCCCGCGATTGCGCCGCGAGTCGGAGGGCTCCAGCGGTATGGGCGAGCCCCGCAGCGGCTCGTCCGCGGTCCGCGGCAGCGTCAGCCGGAACTGCGAGCCCCCGCCGGGCTCGCCCCAGGCCTGCAGCCAGCCCCCGTGCAGCCGGGCGTCCTCCAGGGCGATCGACAGCCCCAGGCCCGTACCTCCGGTGGTACGCGCGCGTGCCGGGTCGGCCCGCCAGAAGCGGCTGAACACCCGGGTGGCCTCGCCGGGCTTGAGCCCCACTCCGTAGTCGCGCACCGCGACCGCGACGGCGCCGCCGGCCGCGGCGAGTCTGACGACGACGTCCCTGCCCTCGCCGTGCTCGACGGCGTTGACCACGAGATTGCGCAGGACGCGCTCCACCCGTCGGGCGTCGGCCTCGGCGATGACGGGCTGCTGGTCGCCGGTGATGCGTATCTGCGTGCCCTTGCGCTCGGCGAGCGGCTCGGCACCGCCGACCACCCGCCGGACCACGTCCCGGAGATCGATCGGTTCCGCCTCCAGGGCCGCCGCCCCGGCGTCGAAGCGGCTGATCTCCAGCAGATCGGCGAGCAGCGACTCGAACCGGTCCAGCTGGTCGGCGAGCAGCTCGGCCGACCGTGCGGTCACCGGGTCGAAGTCCTCGCGCGCCTCGTGGATCACGTCGGCCGCCATCCGCACGGTGGTCAGCGGGGTCCGCAGTTCGTGCGACACGTCGGAGACGAACCGCCGCTGCATCCGCGACAGGTTCTCCAGCTGGTTGATCTTCAGCTGAAGGCTCTGCGCCATCTTGTTGAAAGCCTCCCCGAGCCGGGCGATGTCGTCCTCGCCGGTGACCTTCATCCGCTCCTGCAGCCGCCCCGCGGACAGCCGTTCGGCGATGCTCGCCGCCATCCGCACAGGTGTGACGACCTGCCGCACCACGAGCCAGGCGATGGCGCCGAGGAGGACGACGACGAAGACCCCTGCCGTCGCCAGCGTGCCCTTGACCACGCCCAGCGACTTCTCCTCCTGCGTCAGCGGGAAGAGGTAGTACAGCTGGTACGGGTCGCCGTTCGGGTCGTTGACCTGCTTGCCGATGACCAGCGCCGGCTGGGAGTCGGTGCCGGAGCTGTAGAAGACGCGGGTGTAGCTCTGGGCGGCCGTATTGCCGTCGATCCGCTCGCGCAGCGCCTCGGGCACGCTGGCCGTCGGATCGACCAGACCGGAGGCGCGCGGTCCGCGCCCACCGCCGCTGTCGCCGCCCACCGGCAGCGTCACCACCTCGAACGCACCCTGGCCGCCGCTGGAGAGCGACCTCACCAGCTCGCTCATCCACTGGATGACGTTCTGCGAGGTCCGTCCGTCGGCTGGGTTGCCCTTGTCGTCGGTGACGCTCGCCGCTTCGTCGGCCTTCTGCTTTGCCACCGCGAACCCGCCGGCGGCCTGGCTCTGCGATGCCTTCACCTTGGCGTCCAGCAGTCCGTTGCGGACCTGGCCGATGACGACGAAGCCCAGCAGCAGAACGACGCCGAGCGACATCAGCAGCGTGGTGACGACGACCTTGAGCTGGATGTTGCGCCGCCACAGCCGCATCACGGGCAGCAGCGGCCGTCGCACCCAGCGCATGACCAGCCGGAGCACCGGACTGCCCTGCACCCCGCCGTGCAGCAGCCCGCCCTCCAGCAGGCGCGCCCAGCGGGAGCCCGGGGCGGCCCCGCCGACAGGCCGTCCGGCGCGGGCCCCGGTGCGGCCGGGCGCCGAAGCGGCACTGTCCCTGGACATGTCAGCTCGGCCCGGCCTTGTAGCCGACACCACGGACGGTCACCACGATCTCCGGCTTCTCCGGGTCCTTCTCGACCTTGGAGCGCAGCCGCTGCACGTGCACGTTGACCAGCCGGGTGTCCGCCGCGTGCCGGTAGCCCCACACCTGCTCGAGCAGCACCTCGCGGGTGAACACCTGCCACGGCTTGCGGGCGAGCGCGACCAGCAGGTCGAACTCGAGCGGAGTCAGCGCGATCGCCTGTCCGTCCCGCTTCACGGAGTGCCCGGCCACATCGATGACCAGGTCGCCGATGGCGAGCTGCTCGGGGGCCGGCTCCTCCGACCTGCGCAGCCTGGCCCGGATCCGGGCCACCAGCTCCTTCGGCTTGAACGGCTTGACGATGTAGTCGTCAGCCCCCGACTCCAGACCGACCACGACGTCGACGGTGTCGCTCTTGGCGGTCAGCATCACGATCGGCACACCGGACTCCGCCCGGATCAGGCGGCACACCTCGATGCCGTCCCGGCCGGGCAGCATCAGGTCCAGCAGCACCAGATCGGGTTTGGTCTCCCGGAAGGCGGCCAGCGCCTTGTCGCCGTCGGCTACGAAAGACGGCTCAAAACCCTCACCGCGCAGCACAATGCCGAGCATCTCGGCCAGTGCGGTGTCGTCGTCGACGACGAGGACTCGTCCCTTCATAAACGACATCATCCCATTCTCATAACGGTTGCGAAGGCGCAGGTGAGGCACGTCACTGCCCTGTGACGATAGTCGTATGCCGTGGTCACTGTCTGCCCCCGCCCCCTCGGCGCCGATCTGACGGGGCCGTCGGCCCCAGGCGAAACCGACCGCAGGGCGGATTCGGCCGGACCCGATCAGTCAAGCGCCGGTCGGCGCGACCCGCCACAAAGCTCGGCCAGCGCCTCTGCCGTCACCGGCGACACCGCGCCCTCCTCGGTCACGATCGCGGTCACCAGCTTGGGCGGCGTCACATCGAACGCCGGGTTGTACGCCTGCGTCCCCAGCGGCGCCACGGGAACCCCGCCGCCCGCGCCCGTCACCGGCACCTGTGGCACCGGGATCTCGGTCACCTCGTAGCCGGGCCGCTGCTCGACCTCGATGGACGCCCCGTCGGGGGTCTGCGCGTCCACCGTGGTCCCGGGCGCCACCACGACGAACGGCACATGGTGGTACCTCGCGAGCACCGCGAGCGGGTAGCTGCCCACCTTGTTCGCCACCGAGCCGTCCGCCGCGATGCGATCCGCCCCGATCAGCACCGCGTCCACCTCACCCGCCGCGAACAGCGAACCGGCGGCGCTGTCGGTGAGCAGGGTGTACGCCATACCGTGACGGGCCGCCTCGTACGCGGTCAGCCGGGCGCCCTGCAGCAGCGGACGCGTCTCGTCCACCCACAGCCGCCGCAGCCGTCCCGCCCGGTGTGCGGCGAGCGCCACCGCGAACGCCGTGCCCTCCCCGCCGGACACCAGCGCACCGCTGTTGCAGTGGGTGAGGACGCGGTGCCCGCCGCCCGGCAGCAGCTCGTCCAGCAGCGCCAGCCCGTGCTCGGCCATTCGGGCACTGGCGTCGATGTCCTCCCGGTGCATCGCCCGCGCCGCGGCCAGCGCGGCTTGCGCCGCCTCCCGGAGGCCGCCGCCCCCGGCCAGGGCGGCCCGGTGCGCGTCGAGGGCCCGGCGCACCCCCACCGCGAGATTCACCGCGGTGGGCCGGGCACCGACCAGCGCGTCGGCGGCCTCGTCCACGTCGAAGCCGCGGGCCGCGGCGAGCGCGACGCCGTAGGCGCCCGCGACACCGAGCAGCGGCGCCCCGCGCACGGCCAGCGAGCGGATCGCCTCCACCAGGGCGGGTGCGTCCGTGCAGACCCGCTCGACCTCCTCTGCCGGCAGTCTGGTCTGGTCCAGCAGCACCAGCACAGGCCCCTCGGGGGGCTCCTCCCAGCGGATGACCGGGATCCCGGTGGCTCGCCTGCCCTCGCCGGTTCGCGCGTACTGATCAGCCATGCGGTCAGTCTGCCCCTTCCCCGGCGGACAATTGAAGGTGCGCACCCCATACGGTGGCCGGTCCGGACCCGACCACCCCATGGCACGATGGCTGCCAACCTGCCGCCGCAACCGCGGACCGGCACCGTGAAGGAGCAACGATGAACGACACTCCGGGCTGGACCTCGCCCGGATCCTCCGCGTCCGACGGGCGGCAGTCCGGCGTGCCCGGCCCCGCCGAGCCCGCCGACCGCCCCGACCAGTCCGCACAGCCCGCGGACCAGCCGGGCGCAGAACCGACGGGCTCCGGCACGAAGTGGTCCAAGGAGCAGCCCCCACCGGCCCAGTGGTCCGCGCCGACGGGCCCCGGCCAGGCCCCGGCCACTCCTCCACCGCCCGGCCCCGGCTGGGGCACACCGCCCCCCGGGGGCGGCCACGGCGGCCCTGCGGGCCAGGGCGGATGGGGAGGCCCTGGTGGCCACGGGGGCTGGGGAGGCGGCTGGGGCGGTCCTCCGCCTGCGGCCAAGCCCGGTGTGATCCCGCTCCGCCCGCTCGGTGTGGGTGAGATCCTCGATGGCGCCGTCTCGACCATGCGCACCTACTGGCGCACGGTCCTGGGCATCTCGCTGACCGTCGCGGTCGTCACCGAGATCATCATCGTCCTGCTCCAGGGCATGGTCCTCGACACCAGCACCGACGCGCTCAACGACCCGAGCGCAACCCTCGGTGAACTCGGCGACGCAATGGCCGACGCCATGATCAGCTCGGGGGCCCTGTTCCTCGTCACCCTGGTGGGCACGGTCCTGGCGACCGCCCTGCTGACCACCGTCACCAGCCGCGCCGTGCTCGGCAGGCCGGTCACCACCGCCGAGGCCTGGCGGGACGCCCGCCCTCAGGTGCTGAAGCTGTTCGGCCTGATCGTCCTGCTGCTGCTCATCGCGGCCGGCATCGTCGCCGCCGGTGCGCTGCCCGGCCTTCTCGTCGCCTACGCGGGGGGCGGGGACGCGGCCGTCCCGCTCACCGTCCTGGGCATCATCGGCGCCGGCGTCGCCGCCGTATGGATCATGGTCCGCTTCTCCCTGGCATCGCCGGCACTGATGCTGGAGAAGCAGGGGATCGTGAAGTCCCTGAGCCGCTCCGCGAAGCTCGTGCGCGGCTCCTGGTGGCGGGTCTTCGGCATCCAGCTGCTCGCCGCGATCATCGCCAACGTCATCGCGTCGATCATCGTCATCCCGTTCGCCTTCCTGGCCGGCGCGCTCAGCGGCGACGGTGTCGGAAGCCTCCTCGACGGAACCACCCAGCTCAGCTGGACCTTCCTGATCGTCAGCGGCATCGGATCGGTGATCGGCTCCATGATCACGCTTCCGATCTCGGCCGGCGTCACCGTGCTTCTCTACATCGACCAGCGCATCCGCCGCGAGGCCCTCGACCTCGACCTGGCCCGCGCCGCCGGCGTCCAGGGCTACGGATCCGGTGCGCCCGGCGCCGTCCCGGGGAGCTGATGCAGTGAGCACACCGGGGGGAGTTCTCACAGAGGTGCTGCCCGGCACCGCCGCCGCAGCACTGCTGCGCACCGGCGACACCGTCGTCCGGGCGCTGCCCCGCTCGGACGACGAACCACCGCTGACCATCCCGCGCGACCCCGCGCGGGAGGCTGCACGCCGCGAGCTGTCGAAGCGGATGTACCACGAGGACGACCCCAGCTGGTTCGAGCGCGCGCTCAACGCCTTCTGGGAATGGATCGACGACCTCTTCCGCGCCGCCTCCACGGCGACACCCGGAGGGACGCTCGGCCTGGTCGTCATCGTCATCGCCGTCCTGGCCGTCCTGGGGGCCCTCTGGTGGCGGCTCGGCACCCCCCGCCGCGGGCCCGTCTCCTCCCCCGCACTCTTCGGCGACCGCCCCCGCAGCGCCGCCGACCACCGCGCGGCCGCCGAGGCGCACGCCGCCCAGGGCCACTGGAACCAGGCCGTCCAGGAGCGCATGCGGGCCATCGTCCGGGCCTTGGAGGAACGCGCCCTGTTGGACCTCCGCCCCGGCCGCACCGCCGACGAGGCGGCCACGGAGACGGGCCGCGCCCTGCCCGCCCACGGCGACCGGCTCCGCGCCGCCGCCCGCGACTTCGACGACGTCACATACGGTGGCCGCTCGGCGACCGAGCAGTCGTACCGCCGCATCGCCGACCTGGACCGCGACGTGGACCGCAGCAGGCCACAGTCGGACGACAGCAGCGCCCACAGCGCCGACCACCACACCCGCCAGGGAGCCGCCGGATGACCACCGAGGCCCCCGTACCGCCCACCTCGGTCTCGCCCACCACCCGCCAGGTGTGGACGCGCGCGCGAGGCATCGCCCTCGGGCTCACGCTGCTCCTCGCCGGAGCCGTCGCCATCGCCGTGGTCCGCTCCGGGGCTCAGCACGGCACCCTCGACCCGCGCTCCGCCGCCTCCCAGGGCAGCCGCGCCGTCGCCGAACTCCTCGACGACCGCGGCGTCACCACCCGTGTGGTGTCCACCCTCGCCGAGGCCCGCGCGGCGGCCGGACCCGACACCACCCTGCTGGTCGCCGTCCCCGACCGCCTCACCGAACCCCAGCAGACCGAGCTCCGCACGGCGACCGCCGCCTCCGGGGGTCGCACCGTCCTGGTCGCCCCCGGTTCCTCGTCCGTCGAACGGCTCGCCCCCGGCGTCACCGCCGACCCCGCCATCAGTCCCGACTCGAGGCTGTCCCCCGACTGCACCCTGCCCGCGGCCCGCCGCGCCGGCACCGCCGACACCGGTGGGATCCGCTACACCACCACACACCTCGACGCCGACAGCTGCTACCCCAGCCAGCGCCTGGCCACGCTGCTGCGCATCCCGGAGACGACGGAGGAACCGGGCGAACGGTCCGCACCGTCCGAGGGAGCGCCCGGAGCCGACACGATCGTCCTCGGCGCGCCCGACATCCTCTACAACGACCGCCTCGACGAACACGGCAACGCCTCGCTCGCGCTGCAACTCCTCGGCTCGCGCCCTCATCTGGTCTGGTACCTCCCCTCGCTCGCCGACAGCGCAGCCGCCCCCGAGGACGAACGCGGCTTCTTCGACCTGATCCCGTCCGGCTGGCTCTGGGGCACGCTGCAGCTCTTCATCGCCGCGGCCCTCGCCGCCCTGTGGCGGGCACGTCGGCTCGGCCCTCTGGTGCCCGAGAAACTCCCCGTCGCGATCCGCGCCTCGGAGACCGTCGAGGGCCGCGCCCGGCTCTACCGCAAGGCGAACGCCCGCGACCGAGCCGCAGCCGCTCTTCGTACCACCACGCGCACACGCCTCGCCCCCCTCGTAGGCATCCCCGTCCCCCAGGCAGACACGCCCGAGTCCCTGCTCCCCGCCCTGTCCGCACATCTCCGTGACGACGGGCGGCCTCTGCAGCCCCTCCTCTTCGGCCCGCCGCCCAGTGACGACGCAGGCCTGATCTCCCTCGCCGACCAACTCGACGCCCTCGAAAGAGAGGTACGCCGTCCATGATGGACCCGACCACTGACAACGCCGGGCAGACCGGGGACCAGCGCGACCACCGCGCCTCCCTGGAGGCCCTGCGCGCCGAGATCGCCAAGGCCGTGGTCGGCCAGGACCCCGCCGTCACCGGCCTCGTCGTGGCCCTCCTGTGCCGCGGCCACGTCCTTCTCGAAGGTGTCCCCGGCGTCGCCAAGACCCTTCTGGTCCGCGCGCTGGCCTCGGCATTGGAACTGGACACCAAGCGGGTGCAGTTCACCCCCGACCTGATGCCGAGCGATGTGACCGGCTCCCTCGTCTACGACGCCCGGACCGCCGAGTTCTCCTTCCAGCCGGGCCCGGTCTTCACCAACCTCCTGCTCGCCGACGAGATCAACCGCACCCCGCCGAAGACACAGTCGTCCCTTCTCGAAGCGATGGAGGAGCGTCAGGTCACGGTCGACGGCACCCCTCGCCCGCTCCCCGAGCCGTTCCTGGTCGCCGCGACGCAGAACCCGGTCGAGTACGAGGGCACGTATCCGCTGCCGGAAGCCCAGCTGGACCGCTTCCTCCTCAAGCTGACCATCCCGCTGCCCTCCCGCCAGGACGAGATCGACGTCCTCACCCGGCACGCCTCCGGTTTCAACCCGCGCGACCTGCGCGCCGCCGGCATACGTCCCGTGGCGAGCGCCGCCGACCTGGAAGCGGCCCGTGCCGCCGTCGCCAAGACCACGGTCTCCCCGGAGATCACCGGGTACGTCGTCGACATCTGCCGTGCCACACGCGAGTCGCCGTCCCTCACCCTCGGCGTCAGCCCGCGTGGAGCCACCGCTCTGCTGTCGACCGCGCGCGCGTGGGCATGGCTGACCGGCCGGGACTACGTCACCCCCGACGATGTGAAGGCCCTCGCCCTCCCCACCCTCCGTCACCGCGTACAACTCCGCCCGGAGGCCGAGATGGAGGGCGTGACAGCCGACTCCGTGATCAACGCGATCCTCGCCCACGTCCCGGTCCCCCGCTGATGGCGCTCACCGGACGCACCGCACTCATCGCGGCCCTGGGTTCCCTTCCCGTCGGCATCTGGGAACCCAGCCTGACCGGCGTCCTCGCGGTCAACGCCCCGCTCGCCGTGGCCTGCGCCTGCGACTTCGCCCTCGCGGCCCCGGTGCGACGTCTGGGCCTGACCCGCTCCGGAGACACGTCGGTGCGCCTCGGAGACGCCGCCGACGTCGCCCTGACCGTCAGCAATCCGTCGGGCCGCCCGCTCCGTGCCCGGATCCGTGATGCCTGGCCCCCGAGCAGCTGGCAGCCCGGCACGGAGACAGC
The DNA here is from genome assembly GCF_036689765.1 of Streptomyces poriticola. NCBI lineage: Bacteria > Bacillati > Actinomycetota > Actinomycetes > Kitasatosporales > Streptomycetaceae > Streptomyces > Streptomyces poriticola. The sequence goes on along the minus strand of NZ_JBAGKH010000051.1, from coordinate 1,088 downwards.
AGCATCCCGCCACCGTCTGACGGTCCCTCCCGGCGAGCGCCGCCGCCTCACCACCCGCCTGCGGCCGACCCGCCGCGGCGACCGCCAGGCCGACCGCGTCACCATCCGCTCGTACGGCCCCCTAGGCCTCGTCTCCCGCCAGGGCACCCACCGGGTCCCGTGGACTGTCCGCGTGCTCCCCCCGTTCGCCAGCCGCAGGCATCTGCCGTCCAAGCTGGCCCGGCTCCGCGAACTCGACGGCCGCACCAGCGTCCTGACCCGGGGGGAGGGCACCGAGTTCGACAGCCTGCGCGAGTATGTGCCCGGCGACGACACCCGTTCCATCGACTGGCGCGCCACCGCTCGCCAGACCACGGTCGCCGTACGCACCTGGCGCCCCGAACGCGACCGCCACATCCTTCTGGTCCTCGACACCGGCCGCACCTCGGCCGGACGCGTCGGAGACGCGCCCCGCCTCGACGCATCCATGGACGCGGCCCTGCTGCTGGCCGCCCTGGCATCGCGCGCCGGCGACCGTGTGGATCTGCTCGCCTACGACCGCCGAGTGCGTGCCCGCGTCCAGGGCCGCACGGCAGGCGATCTCCTTTCCGCCCTGGTCAACGCCATGGCCACGATCGAGCCGGAACTCGTCGAAACCGATGCCCGCGGTCTGACCGCGACGGCTCTGCGGACGGCCCCCCGCCGATCCCTCATCGTGCTGCTCACAGCCCTGGACGCGGCTCCGATCGAGGAGGGCCTGCTACCCGTCCTCGGTCAGCTCACCCAGCGCCACACCGTCCTGGTGGCCTCGGTCTCCGACCCGTATGTCGCGCGGATGGCCGGTTCCCGGGGCAACACGGATTCCGTGTACGAGGCCGCAGCCGCGGCACAGGCCCAGTCCGAACGCCACCGCACTGCGGAACAACTACGCCGGCATGGCGTGACCGTGGTAGACGCGCCTCCGGACGAGCTGGCGCCGGCTGTCTCGGATGCCTATCTTGCGCTGAAGGCAGCCGGCCGCCTGTGAGGGGCCGGGGCTTCTCGGCCCCGACCCCGGACTCTGAAGTCACAGAGCCGAGGATCGGATCCGGAAATGCAGGGGGCTCGCA
>NZ_JBAGKH010000050.1:0-22267 GCF_036689765.1 Streptomyces poriticola | reverse complement strand
TGCAGAGTGGCGGGAGTGGTTCTGGTCTGTATGCATGGGATGCCAGTACAGACGTGGTCACCTGTAGGCGGCGACGGCGGCGAAGTAGATACCCAGGCCGGTGGCTGCGGTGCCCGCGCCGGTGAGGATCGCCTGAGGGATGCCGACACCGGACCGGCGGGCGAGCAGGCCCGCGGTGATCGCGATGTTGAGGGCGGTGGACAGGGCGAGCAGCAGGGACAGGATCTGCAGCGGGCTCATCGTGTGAACTCCCCATGGTGGTGACGGCCCAGGGACGGGCCGTGCGGGACGGGTTCGACGCTGGCTGTCCAGGGGGCCGTCCCACAGGAGTCCCGATACGGATTGGACACCTCACGGCGAAGCGGGCTGGTGGGCGCTAGGGTTCACGACGCGGCCGGGGTGTGTGTCCACCAGGGTGTCCAGGGGCGGGGTGGACACCCGGGCCCGGGCCGCGCGGGAGGGGAGGGCGCCGTGATGGCGGGACCGGCAGCGCAGGAACCGGAGTACACCGAGTTGATCGCCGAGTTGGCCGCGTTCCGCGACGAGCGTCTGCGGCGTCAGCCGTCGGACCGCGCGCTGGCCGGTGACGTCGGGGTCAGCCCGACCACGATCGGGGACTGGCTGCGAGCCGACCGGTTCCCCCAGCAGATCGATCCGCTGCTGAAGCTGGTGCGGGTCGTGTGGGCACAGGCCGAGCGGGCCGGGCTGGCCGGTGACCCGGCGGCGGCCGCGGTACTGGACGAGCAGACGTGGCGGCGCGCCTACCAGGCCGAGGCCCGCCGGCGTGCGGACGGCACGCGTGCCGCGGTCGAGGCCGGGCAGGGCCGGGCGGTGCTGGAGCGGATGCGTCCGGGCATGCCGCTGGCGGAGGTGGTCGACCCGTTCCATCTGGAGGTGCACCGTGCGATCGGCTCTCCGGTTGCCGGTCTGCCGGTGCTGCCGGCGTATGTGCCGCGCGAGCACGATGACCGGCTGGCCGAGGTGGTGGCACAGGCCGCTGCGGGGGCCAGCCAGGTCGCGGTGCTCGTGGGCGGGTCGTCCACCGGCAAGACTCGCGCCTGCTGGGAAGCGCTCCAGCCGCTGCGCGAGCGGGAAGAGTCCTGGCGGCTGTGGCATCCCATCGCCCCCACCCGCCCCGACGCCGCCCTGGCCGAACTCGCCGACGTCGCCCCGTACACCGTGATCTGGCTGAACGAGGCCCAGGAATACCTGCTCCCCTCCCCGCTCGGGGAGCAGATCGCCGCGCGCCTGCGGGACCTGCTGCGCGACCCACGTCGGGCTCCGGTACTGGTGCTGGCCACCCTCTGGCTGGACCACTGGACCACCCTGACGACCCGTACCACCCCGGACCGGCACGCCCTGGCCCGGGACCTGTTGGACGGGCACAGGATCAGAGTGCCGGATGTTTTCACCGGCTCCGCCCAGGACGCTCTGGCCGATGCGGCAGGCGCTGACCCCCGGCTCGCGGAGGCCGCCGAACGCGCCGCGGACGGTCAGGTCGCCCAGTATCTGGCCGGGGTACCGGTCCTGATGAGCCGCTACGAGGACGCCCCACCGGCCACGAAGGCGCTCATCCACGCGGCCATGGACGCCCGCCGCCTCGGCGCCGGACCGCACATCCCTGTGGCGTGGCTGGCCGAGGCCGCCCCCGGCTACCTCACGGAGGTCGAGTGGAACCAGAGCGGTGGCGACTGGTTAGAAGCCGCTCTCGAATACGTCACCACCCCCTGCAAGGGCATCCCCGGCATTTTCACCCCCGTCAAAACCGGCAACCTCCGCAACCGCCGCACCAGTACCCCCACCAGCCCCGCTGGCGGGAATGGCACCCGGGCCGGGCAAAGCCCGCTGTACCGGCTGGCCGACTACCTCGACCAGCACGGCCGCCACGCCCGCGCCGCGGAGATACCCCCCATCGACTTCTGGACCGCGGCTGCCGCACAGGCCCACCGGGCCGACCTGGCCGCGCTCGGAGATGCTGCCTGGGCCCGAGGCTTGTACCGCGACGCTGCCCAACTCCACAAGCACGCCACCACCCATGGCAACGCCCACGCCGCATCCGCCCTTGTCAACCACCTCCACACCCTGCACCCCACCGACCACCACCCCGCCCAATGGGCGGCCGCCAACGCCGCCCTCGCCCCCCCGTACGCCGTGGCCATTCTGCTGGAGGGGCTGCGGGAGGCTGGGGCGCAGAAACAACTCACCGCCCTGGCCGAACGAGCCGCTGCCCATATCTCCCTCGACGACCCGTTCGCCGTGACCGCTCTGCTGCGCGTGCTGCGGGAGGCTGGGACGCAGGAACAACTCACCGCCCTGTTAGCCCGTGACCCCGCCGCCCACGTCTCCCTCGACGACCCGCGCTCCGTGACCACTCTGCTGGAGGGACTGCGGGAGGCCGGGGAGCAGGAACAGCTCACCGCCCTGGCCGAACGGGCCGCCGCCCACGTCTCCCTGGATGACCCGCGCTCCGTGACCACTCTGCTGGAGGGGCTGCGGAGAGTCGGGGCGGAAGGACAGGTCACCGCCCTGTTGGCCCGTGCCCCCGCGGCCCACGTCCCCCTCGACAAAGAGTTCGCCGTGGCCGCTCTGCTGGAGGGGCTGCGGGAGGCCGGGGCGGAGGAACAGGTCACCGCCCTGGCCGAACGGCTTCCTGCTGCGGGACACTTCGATCAGTTCATCGGGATAGGTGACCACCGGGAGCGGTTCCGGTTCGGTCGGGAACCTGATGGGAGTGTCGCTGCCCCGTGGGGGTGGGGGGACTTGGAGTGATCTGGACCGCGAACCGTCTCGTCGAAGTCGGCACCGCCCGGGACGGGCACCAGAAGCGTGTGTGGTGTTGGGGTACACCTCAACACCACACACATGACGATCCGGAAAGAGCGTCAAGATAGAGTCCTCGACGGGGTTTCTTGACGTGTGTCTACTCAGCTCTTAGGGTCCATCCTGACATTTCGGGGTGCGGAAGGAACCGGACCGATGCGCGTCGGCTACATCAGGGTCAGCAGCGTCGACCAGAACACCGTCCGCCAGCTCGACGGGGTCGAGACCGAGCGGGTGTTCACCGACAAGGCGTCCGGGAAGGACACCGCCCGGCCGAAGCTCGACGAGATGCTGGCGTTCGTCCGCGACGGCGACACCGTCATCGTCCACTCGATGGACCGGCTCGCGCGCAATCTCGACGATCTGCGCCGCGTGGTGCGGACCCTGACTGCCAAGGGCGTGCGCGTGGAGTTCGTCAAGGAGAACCTCACCTTCACCGGCGAGGACTCTCCGATGGCGACGTTGCTGCTGTCGGTCATGGGCGCGTTCGCCGAGTTCGAGCGCGCTCTGATCCTCGAACGCCAGCGTGAGGGCATCGCCGCAGCCAAGCAGCGCGGCGTCTACACCGGCCGCAGGCCCGCGCTCACCCCTGAACAGGCCAGCCAGCTGCGTGAACGCGCCGCCGCCGGCGAGCGGAAATCCGCACTGGCTAAAGAGTTCGGTATCAGCCGTGAGACCGTCTACAGCTATCTGCGGACCACATGCGCCGCAGATCTCTCGGGCTGAATCAGGCCTGGCCTGAGGTCCACTCGTAGTCACCTTGCGGCTGGTGTCTGAGCTAGGACACCGGGCCCGAGCAACCCGGCGCCGGGGACGCCGTTCGAGGGGCGGTGGGTCCACACGGACCGGCCCGCGGAGCCGGTACCCAACACGCATCATGTTTGCCCAGTTCAGAGGCTGTCCACTTTTTTCCTACCTCTTCTGCGGACCGGCGAAAACTGGATTGGGACCGAGGCCGGACGCAAGAGTGTTGCCCATGACAGTTACTCGTTACCGCGTGCTGGTAGTCGTCTTGGTGGGTCTCCTCGCTGCGGCTGTCGCCGTGATCCTCGCCGTGCTCGACAAGCACGCCGCTACGGATGCCATCCGGAACGCTGGCGTCGCATTCGGCGGGACCACCACGCTGGGCCTGCTGCTGAGCACTGCACTCAAGGACAAGCCCGGTCAGGGGGTTCAGTGACCCCTTACTGGAGCGAGGGCATGTATGTGGAGCCCACGTCAGACCATCCCGGCGACGAGGAGTGGTTCAAGGAGCCCATGGTCAAGGTGGCCGGCCACCTCTTCCCCCCGCGCTTCCGGATCTACATGAAGTGCCGCGCGTCGGACATCGCAATGTGCATCGCCCTGGAGGTCGACCGCGGGGGTTTCATCGAGCAGGAGAACGCCATCACGATCCACGGTGTTGCCTCCGACCGAGAGCGGGACCAGGTGCGGGTGGCCGCACGGAAGCTTGCGCTCCCCCTTGCTCTGGCCGCCGTACCCTTCGGTCCTGCCCGGAAGACGGAAGAGGGCTGGGAGTGGGTGGACATGGGCTGGTCCCCGCCGGCGGTCCACCGGGTCGGCGACCTGCCCAGCCCGCAGCGTGCCTTGCTCAAGGAGCTTCGGCGCCGGACAGGGCCGAAGTGGTGGGACATCTACTTGCCGCGCATCGAACAGACAGCCTTCCTCGTCGCTTGCGCCTCGCCTGAGAAACCAACACGCAAAGTGATCGTGGAGGACGTGTGCCCCCAGACCTACGTCAGCCGGACCCAGGCGTACCAAGACCTGCAGACCGCACGTGAGCTTGGCCTGATCCCCCCTGAGCGATGCGACTCGGCCGGGAACCCCCTTGCTCTTCATGACCGGGCGTCACCCTGATGACAGGGAGCTGCTTGTCGCTTCGCCGTAGCTTCGGGAGAACAGGGCAGCGAGGCCCCGGTGGGGCGCCGCTGGGACCGCTGCCATCCGGGCCGCCCCGCCTATCACATGGGGTGATGCTCTGGGCTGGAATCGGGGATCACCTCATACTCCGCCGGGTCACCTGGCACTGTCGCGCGCGAATCACGCCGACGGTCAAGGAGCGGGCGGTGCCCACCAACTTTCTGAGCGAGGAACAACGCAGGCGCTTCGGCCACTTCACCGAGGACCCGGACGAGGGACAGCTCGCCGGGTCCTTCCTGCTGGACCAGACCGCGCGCCGCAGGGCGATGGCCGCCCGCGGAGCGCGGAACCGGATCGGCTGGGCCGTCCAGCTCGGCACCATCCGCTACCTGGGCACCTTCCTGAACAACCCCGAAGAGGTGCCCGCCGTGGTGGTCGCCTATGTCGCCGAGCAGATCGGGCTGGAGCCGGATGCCTTCGCCGGGTACGGCAGCAGCGAGGCCCGCTGGGACCACCAGGAGCAGATCCGCGCCGGCTACGGGTACACAAAGTTCGAGTTCGACCAGTGGTTCGCGCTCGCCGCACAACCGTCTCCCCGTTCGCGAAGTCGTGCACCGTTCCTCCGCCCACGTTGATTCAGACGGCAGGGTTGTGAGCTGTCCCAGAGCGAGGTGTGGGGACGGCTGCCGGGTGGCGCAGTTGGTCAGGGATGAGGTCGCCGTGGCGTTGCCGGAGGTAGTCGAGGGCCTGTTCCAGGGAGGGGTTGTGGTCGATGCCGTTCTTGACGAACTCCAGGCGCTGCTTGGCTTCCCGCAGGATTTCGGACCATGTACGCACCCAGACCCGGACGTGTGCGTGCTCATAGTTCGTGGGTTCGCTGTACAAGCCCTCGGGTTGGTTGGCCTGCCGGAGGGATGGCTTCAGCCTGTCCTTGATCGAACGGACGACAAGGTAGAAGTCCCAGGTGGTTTCAACGTTGGCGAAGCGGGGCTCGTTGAGGACGGCCTGCATGTAGTCGTCAACTTGGTTGGCCTGTTCGCGGTCCGCATCGACTTTGGGCGCCTTGAGCTCGATGACGAGGTGCCGCACCCGGTCGTGCTCGTGGCTTTCGGCGGAAAGCATGAGATCGACTCGCCGGGTGCTGCCGTCGACCGCATGGACGGGTCCGTCCGGGGTGGGGTCCCAGCCGACGGCACGCCGGTGGTGTTCCAGCACTCGGGTCAGGCCGATTTCACTGCTGCGCATCATGTTGAACTCTTCGCCGAACACCCACAGTTCGCGTTCGAGGATCTTATGGAGGTGATCACGCTCCTTGACCGCTCCGTAGGTCTCCACGTCGAAGACCAGGTGTTCGAGGGCGGTCAGGAACTGAAGCCGTGAGGTGACGATCGATGATGCGCGGATGATGTTGGAAAGGCTCGTCTGCTGGAGGAGACCGTGCAGGTGGCTGACGTCGTCACCACTCAGGCTCAGAACCTTCTCCAGGATCTCCACCATCTCGTCCGGGTTGTGGCGGAGGGAGTTCTGCAGCAAGGACAGCGTGAGCCGCTTCTTGGCCCTGTCACCCGTGATGTGCCGGTTGATGGAGGTCGCGACCAGGTCGAACGTCGCCTGTTCAGCACGAGCCTGGTCACCTTCGGCGTGGCGCGGATAGGGGTAGACGCCTTCGTCGATCCATCTATCCACGAGCCGACGGCGCTCGCGCCGACGCCGCTCTTCGAGACGGCCACTGATCCAGTCCCGGGCGACACGAAGCAGGGGTGCCAGGGGCGTGTCACCGCCCAGCATGATCAAGGGAATCTCGTTGCGATGCTGTGGCATGGGTTCCCACAGCACGTAGGCGGTGTAGGAGAAGTCGGTGTGCTCAGCGGAAGCGTCAATGCTCTCTACAGGAGAACTGGCGGCGTCGCACAGGGCGATGGTGCGTTCCGTGCCAGTGCGCCAGTGGATCAGGCGGACCGAGATCGAGTGTGTCTGCCCGTCGTACTCGAATGTCAGATCCTCGGAGTGTTCTTCCTCCTGGATCTGCGTGCGCGGGTCGATCCGATGACCGTCGTAAGTGACCCGGACATCGGTCCAGGTCAGGAGATAGGGTGCGAGAGCTGCCGTGATCTGGGCGACGGCTTTGGGCTCCAGGAGCCGAAGGAGGTGGCTGGACTGCTTCCCCCACAGCTCAACCTTCGTGGCTGGCCGGTCGGTCTCAGGTGCTGGCTGTGAGTCGATGCGCCACGTCGTCCGTCGGCTGATCTCGGACTCGATGGTCGTGCGCATCAGGCGGCCGTCCACTGCACGTGCCGTGCTTGTCCACCGTGTTGAATCCCCCAGAGCGAAGGCCCGCAGCCGCCCGCGGCCGGCCTTTCCATGCAGCGGCCGCTTCAACCGCTCTGTCTTGCCACCCATGCGCTTGTCGGAGTTTCCGACCTGCTTGAACGCGGTTCGTGCCTTCTCAGGTGAGATGCCGTCGCCAGTGTCGGTAACAACCACCTTGTCCACGCCCTCGGTGGCAGATCGCTCGATGATCACGTCGACTTCGTTGGCGTCGGCGTCAAGAGAGTTCCACACCAGCTCAAGCACGGCCTTGACCGCCTCCCGCTCATGCGAGAGCTGCCGAACCAGGTCGTCCCCGGCTTCCAGAAGCACGTGATCCGCCATAACAGCGCATCTTTCAGCAGACCGGAACGCATTGTCCATCCCGCATCAACGCCCCGTAATCTTGCGCGCGGCGCGGCCCGGCAGCGCCCCGTCACGGTCCTACGGAGCCGTGGTGCGTCGGTGCAGGTCCCTGGCCCACTCCCGGAGTTGGTCTTCGAGGGTGAGATTGTCGCCGCGGGCCACGGTCTGGAGCAGCTGGGCGCACACGGTCGCTTCGGCGGCGAGGCCGGCCGGGCTGCCCAGGATGGGGAAGGCGGCGCGGACGCGGGCGGCGACGTTCGGCTGGAGGAGTGTGTAGGCGTAGAGGCTGGCGCAGTCGAAGCCCTGGGGGGCTTGGCCCCATCCTTCCCAGTCGAGCAGCCGCAGGGGTGATGTGAGGTTCGCCCAGTGCAGGTCGGCGTGGGCGGGGGTCCAGCGGGTCACGGTCGGGGCCGGGGTCCCGAGGAATTCGGGGATGGCCCGGTCCATGTACTGCTGCCGTACGGCGACGCGCTCAGTGGCGACCACCGACACCTTCTCCAGCATCCCGGTGAGGTCGTTCCACCAGGAGTCCGGCAGCTGGGGGTCGTGCTGGAGGACCGGGTCGTCGGACAAAACCGACTGGTCGACGCGGGCCGACAGCTCCGCCCGGTAGGCAGTGCCGTCGTCGAAGGCGTCGTGCACTCCCAGCAGCGCGGGCCGGTGCCCGTCGAGGTCGCCGAAAGCGTGCTGCGCGTCCAGGGCGCCGTCCCAAAGCTTGCCCGACGCCTTGTCCTCCGGGGCCGACACCAGCCGCAGCCACGCCGGGGCGCCGGCGGCGGTGCGGGCCGGGGTGCCCAGGGTGCGCCCGGCCCACCCCCAGAACTCCGAGCCCGGTTCCGTCCGGGCGTCCAGGGCCCGGGCGGCGCGGGTGTGGTGGGCGCGCATGCGCTGTTCGGTGTCCGGGTCAGGGGGAGGCGAGTACACCAGTGATCTCCCGCAACTTGGCGGCGGTCAGGGCGGGTTGAGCGACGGCGTCGGCCGCCTCCTTCCAGTGTGGCGCACCGGAGGCGGCCAGAAGGACGTCCGTCACTCCTGGGCATGACGCGACGGTGAGGACGCACGCCTGTGCGGGGGTCAGGCCCGGCCGGATGAGGTCGGCGAGCTCCTGGTCGACCATGCCGGGGAGCTCCCCGCCGTGCAGCGGGGCCGACGCCATCACCCGCAGGCCTGTGTCCACGGCGGCCGGGAGCGGCCCGTGGCCGTGAAGGGCCTGCACGATCGGCGTCATCATCACCAGGCTGATCGGCAGCTGGATGGCGGTCAGGTGATGCTGCTGTCCGCCGGCGGCTTCGGCGGCCAGGGCGAGTAGCTCCCCCACCGTGAACGCCTCCTCCTCCAGGCCCGCCCACGTGGCGATCCCGTACCCGGTCACGTGCCCGGCCGCGGCGGCTTCCTCGAGGACGGCGAAAGCGTCGCGGAACGCGCGGTGCAGTGCGGGGCGGTCTCCGGGGTGGGCGCGCTCGGGGTTGTGCAGCAGGACCAGGTCCAGCCGGTCGCGCCCGAGCTGGGCGCGGTTGCGGCGAATCTGCCAGCGCACGTAGTTGGGGGCGAGGCTGTGCCCGGCGACGACCTGGTCCTCGGTGAGGACACCGTCGTTCGCGGCGTCGGTGCCGGTGGCGGCGGTGAAGAACCCGGCCTTCGTGGAGATGCGCGCGTGCCGGTGGGCGGCCAGGACCGGGGCCAGGAGGGTCTGCGCCTGGCCGGTGGCGTAGTTGGGGGCGGTGTCGATCCACGCGCCGGAGGCGGCCGCGCGGGCGGCCGCCTCCGGGATCGCCTGGCACCGGTAGGTACCGAGGGCGAGTTGTGCGGTCACAGCAGGCTCCCCACCGTCGCGGCCTGCCCGGCAACGAGCTCCTGGACCAGAGCGGCGACGTCCTCCAGGGCGAGATCGGCCGTGTCGGCGAGCGTGGCCAGGTCCACTGTGCGGCCGTCGACCAGCGGGCGCAGCACCGCTTCTGCCTTGGGCGCGAACTCGTACACGGTGCCGGCGGCAGACAGCGTCACCATGTCCTCGCCGACGTCCAGCACCGCGCGAGCGGTCGTCAGCCGCACCCGCAGACTGCCGTCGACGGGAACGCCGTCGATGTACGGCAGGCTCGGCACCATCCGCCCGGCGGCCTGGCCGTCCATCGCGGCCCGGTAGCGGGCAATCAGCGTCGGGTCGTCCAGCAGTTCGGCGAGCCGCTTGCGAATCCCGTCCACGGCGTCGGCCTGGACGTCCGATGCGGCGAGCAGCGGCAGGTCGCGCCGCCAGTCCTCGTGCGTGAGCAGCTGCTCGGACACCCACGTCATCAGGTCGGTCGCGGTGTGGGTCTGCAGGCCGCAAGTGACGTGCAGGGAGCGGGTGCCCTGGTCGGCGGAGACCGCGTGCCACACGCCGCGCGGCACGTACAGGACGTCGCCCGGCCACAGGACCAGGTCGGCGATCGGCTCGGTGGGTGCCTCGCCGGGGTCCTCAATGTCGCGGTAGAGCGGGAACGGGCGGGTGGTGCCGTAGATCCGCCACCGTTTCGCGCCGTCCAGCTGGACGATGACGGTGTCGTGGTCGTCCCAGTGGACTCCGAAGCCCTCGGTGCTGGTCCAGGAGGCGTAGAGGTTCGCCTGCACGCGGGTGCGCAGCTCGCGCTCGATCGCTTCGGCCAGGCGGGCCAGCGGCGGGTGGAGTTCGTCGACGCTGTCCAGGGCGAGGGAGGCGCCCTCCTTCAGGCGGGCGTGCAGTTCGGCCGGGTGGAGGCGGTGCCACACCGTGTGCCGGCGTGTGGCGACCGGCGCGGTGTAGCCGCCGACCAGCAGCGTCTCGCCGTCGCGGGACAGCCGCATGCGCGGCGGCTCCAGGCGGTGGCCGGCGAGGATCTGGTTGAGGTCGTCCCAGGTCATCAGTCCGGCGACATCGAGGGCGCCGGGTACGTGGCGGTGTTCGCGGTGCAGTGCCTGGGCGAGGAAGTCCTCGCCCAGGCACGCCGCGATGGACAGGCGCGTCATCGCGTCAGGGCTCCCGGTCCGTCAGTCGTTGCCGTCGCTCTTACCGGTGCCGCCGCCGTCCGAGGGGATGGCGTTGCGACCCCGGGCGGCGACGATCGACCGGCGGGAACGGACCAGGCCGCCGGTCGACGGCCCGGACGTGGCGGGCGGGGGCGTGGCGGGACTCTGCATGGAATCCTCCTGCGGGGCTGGTGGCCGGGCCCTGGATAGCCGCGGCCGCGAACATCGCCAGTACAGCCGCGAACCACACGGGCGATAACCCCGTGACGGGGCCCCCACGGTGGGTATGGTCGTTGGGCTGACGCACTGTCATTCCACGAGATTTCAGGGGGACTTGTGGACGACTTACCGCCGTCACCCGCCCAAGTGCCGCGCCATCTGCTGGACGACCCCGCGTTCGTCCGAGCCCTGCACGAACGGGACTTCACCACGGTGTTCGCGACGGCCCACGACGCGGGGATCTCCTTCAACCGGATCGCCGAAGCGTGCGCACTCAAAGCCGAGCGGGTCAGCCAGATCGCCCGGGGCACCGCAGCTGTCACCGCGCTGGCAACTGTCGAGCGAATCTCCGGCGGACTGCGCATTCCCGGTGCCCTACTGGGGCTGGCTGCGCAACCCTGGGAGGACACCGCCGCTCTCAGCACGGAGCCCGACCTTGGAGATGATCCGATGAAGCGCCGCAACCTGCTTCGTGGCGCGCTCGCCGCCGGCCTCACCGCTCCGGCGCTCGCCGCCCTCACCGCCGCCCGGACCGACGTCGACCAGACCCTCTCCCCCGACACTCCCCAGGACCTGGCCGACCTCGAGGCCGCAGCCGAGAGCTACGGATACGGCTACCACGGACAGGCACCCACCCGCGTGCTGGCCGACCTGGTCACCGACTTCACGACCCTGCGCCCGCTGCTCACTGTCCCGCAGCCCGCACCGGTCCGGGCACGGTTGTGCCGGACGACCGGGCAGATGGCCGGGATGACCGCGATCGTCTTACACGACCTGGGCAGCCGCCGCGAGTCCCGCGCCTGGTTCGCCACCGCCGCCCGGGCCGCCGCCGAATCCGGCGACCAGCAGCTGCACGCGTGGGTCCTCGCCCGGGAGGCGATGGTGCCGCTCAACTACGGCGCACCGAGGGCAGCGGCCGACCTCGCCGGCCAGGCCCGGCAGGCGGCCGGCACCAGGCCGACCGCCGCCGCGGTGCTGGCGGCCGCCGTCGCCGCCCGCGCCTACGCCCTCAACCACCAGAGCGAGCAGGCCCGCGCCGCGCTCACCGCAGCCGACGCCCTCATGAACCAGCTCCCCGACTCCGAGCGGTCGGACACGTGGCTGACGTACGGCGAGCAGAAGCACCACGTCCACCTCAGCCACGCGTTCACCACCCTTGGGGACACCCGCCGCGCCCGGGAGAGCCAGGCGCGGGCGCTGGAGCTGTCCGCACCGACCAGCACGATGACGCGCACCCTGCTGACCATCGACGGCGCCGCCTGTGCCCACCACGACGGCGACAGCGAAGAGGCGTGCCGTCGTACGGTCGCCGTCCTGACGATGCTGCCCGCCGACTTCCGCACTGGCCTGGTCCGCCGCCGCGCCCTGGACCTGTACGAGGCGATCCCCGCCCAGCACCACCAGGAACGTGCCGTACGGGAACTACGCGACGTCGTGGCCGGCTGACAACGACCACTCCCACAGCGGGCGGGAACGGCCGGTCCCCTCGCAATGGAAGCACTGGCCACCCCCTGGTGTGCTGCGGGCGCCGATGGTGCCGAGGGCATCCCGCACGAGCTGGGTGATGCCTGCCACGTGGCCGGTGTGCAGCGGCAGTTCCTCCCGCACACCGATCATGAGCTCCAGCGCGACGTCGGGCACGAGCACGTACTCGCCGAACCCGCTGCCCTTGTCGAGGTCGCGCGTCACCGTGTCGAGCACGTCGTGAAGGCTGCGTACCGGCTCTCCCTCGAACAGTTCCACCCGCGCTGAGAGGACGATGTCCTCCGGCTTCACGAGCGACAGCCGTGCCGCTGGCCGCTCGAACGGCCAGCCGAGGCCGACTGGCTCGGGATGGGCTGCGTGGAGACGGGCCATTGGTTAGGGCGGCGTTCTGTGGCCCCACCAAGGCGACTCCAGCTGGCCCCATTTTGCGAGTGATTCGTGAAGGTCAGGCGTCTTGAGATGGTCCCGGAGGGCGGTCTGTTCTGGGACCACCAGAGTGGTGCGGACACGAACTCAGACGACAGAGGCTCTGAACGGATCGGTCGGAATGATCTCTGCTTCGTCGAAGAGTTGCTCCAACTCCTCGTGGCCGTGGCGTCGGCGGAACTCGATCTCGGCGGTTGTTGCCGGCAGGGTCCACAGGATGCGCGCGTGTCCACCGGGCAGGGGACAGTGTTCGAGGTCGGGTCCGTGGAGGTAGGGCAGGCTGATGAGCAGGTGGTCGCAGGTCGAGCCTGGCACCCACGGTTCGCCGATCGGCATGCTGTGCTCCAGGTCGAGCCGATGCCCTCCGCAGTGGTAGTAGGCGATCATCGCCATGAGGTCGATGAACCGCTGATCGCGGACGTGGGCAGTCATGACGAACTCAAGCCCATGACCGTGTTTCTCCATCGCGGCCCAGCACCCGGCGGTCACATAGGCCCAGCTGTCGCTGCGGGGACCCGGCCCCACAACGAAAACACGCAGGTCGGGAATCGCCTCTCGACGTTCCGGCCCGAGGTCGTAGTCGACGACCTCCACGGAATGCCCCTCGAAGAACGCCCGGACATGTGACTCCACGCCCTCCGCGGCCAGCAGCCTCGCATTACTCACCGCGCGATCATGCCAGACGGCGCTCGACCGCTCCTGCGCTCTTGTTCGCTTTGGTGCGGGCCAGGCGGTAGGACTCGGTTCCGGTCTCGATGAGGGTGGCGTTGAAGGTGAGCCGGTCCACGATCGCCGCGCAGAGCCGCGGATCGGTAAAGGTCTTGCTCCAGCCCGTGAACGCTTCGTTGGAGGCGATGGCGATGCTGTTCTTCTCCTCCCGCTCGGTGAGAACCTGGAAGAGCATCTCGGCTCCTCGGCGGTCGAGTTCGAGATAGGACTGACTGGCTTCGCTCTGACGATGATCGCGTGCGATCTGGTCTTCCTGTCCGGCGCTCTCGACCGTGCTCTGCTGTGGGTCCGAGGCAGGCTACCCGGGACCCGGACGTCCGAGGCGGACGCGGCGGCATCGGCAGAACCCTCGAAGGAGGAGAGACCGAGCGGGGAGAGCGGAACAAAGAAGGCCACACCCGAGGCCGAACTCGTCTGACCGACAGGAGCAACAGACAACGTGCCCACCCCGATCTGCCTGCTGGGCGGCGCCGGTATCAACGACCGGGCCGCCCACGGCCACGACCAGGACCGGTTCGTGGAAATCGGCTCCCTCAGCAAGGTGTTCACCGCAACCGTCCTGACCCAGCTGACGAAGGAAGGAGTCGTCGGCCTCGACACTCCACTGGAGGAATGCCTGGACGAGGTACCTGCCGGGACGGGCATCACGCTGCGGCACCTCGCTGAGCACACCTCGGGCCTGCCGCGCCTGCCCGTCTGCCCCGCCGGTCCGCCCGCCGACCCCTACGCCACCTTCACGGAACAGGCCCTGCGCGCCTCGCTACGCGAGCTGGACCGGGTGACCACGGGGCGGCTGGGCGAGGAAGAGTACTCCAACCTCGGGTACGCCATCCTCGGGCACGCCCTCACCTCCGTCACGGGACGCTCGTACCAGCAACTCGTGGACGGTCACGTCCTGTCGCCCCTGGGGCTGGACGCGGGTGCGGTGACCGCTCTACCGCCGCAGGAGCAGCGCCTCGTCCCGCGCGGCCTGTTCGGTCGGCCCCGCCCCCTGTGGACGCTGACCGGACCGATCTTGCCGGCCGGCGGTCTGTGGTCAACCTGCCGGACCCTGTCCCGGGCTGTGGTCGGACTACTCGTCGAACGCCGGCTGGGCCCGCCCGCGCCCAGCTGGCAGCGGGGTTCATCGATCACGTGGCACAACGGCGCCACGCGCGGCTCGTCTGTCGTAGCCGCCGCGCACGACGACGGCCGCTGGATCGTCCTGCACCGCCTGGGCGACGCGGCCGGCACCGACAGTCTCGCCAGGAAGACCCTCCTCGCAGCCCCCGCCCCGCGCGGCGGGGTTTGATCACCACCACGAAGCGAAGGTCACAGGGAACGCCATGAGGATCGCCTGGTTCGCCTGGCTGACAAGGCACTTCGGTGAGTACGGGTACAGCGACGGGCCGTTGCGCGCCGCGATCGGCACGGGCGCCGTGCTGGTGACCGCCGCGCTGCTCTGGCTCGTACTGCACCGCAACCGGCCTGCCGCCACGGCGGCCGTCGGCCTCACCTGCGCCCTGGGCATCGGGTGGCTGGCCTTCCACTGAGAGGACGTTCATGACGGATGCCGTCGTCGTTGGTTCTGGGCCGAACGGGCTTGCCGCCGCGCTCACCCTCGCCCGTGCCGGGCTCCGGGTCGAGGTGTTCGAGGCACACGAGCGCATTGGCGGGGGACTGCGTACGGAACCGCTGTTCGACTCTGAAGTGCTGCACGACATTTGTGCGGCCGTCCACCCTATGGCACCGGTGTCTCCGTTCATGCGGTCGCTCGACCTGGAGGCGCACGGCGTCGCCCTGCTGCACTCTCCCGCTGCCTATGCGCATCCCCTCAAGGGGCGCCCTGCCGCCGTGGCCTGGCGTGACCTCGACGCTACTTGCGCCGAGCTTGGTAGGGACGGGCGGCGCTGGCGGCGGCTGATGCTCCCGCTGATGGAGCGTTCTGTGGATGTGGTGGAGCTGATGCTTTCCACACAGCGCACTGCGCCGGACTGGTGGGCCCTGGCCGTACTGGCCCCCCGCCTGCTGGCGCAGGCCCTGCGCGTCGGCGGCGGCCTGCGCACCGAGGCGGCCCAGGCGCTTCTCTCGGGTGTGGCTGCCCATGGCATCGGGCGGCTCCCTTCACCGGCGTCCGCAGCGGTCGCGCTGCTGCTTGGGCATCTCGCACACACCACCGGCTGGCCCGTCCCACAGGGCGGTTCCCGGGCCGTGGCCGCCGTCATGGCCGCGCAGATCGAGCGTCTCGGAGGCCGGATCCACACCGGAGTCCGGGTGGACAGCCTGCGGGACCTGCCCGCCCGCGGCCTTACCCTGCTGGACGTCTCCCCCCGCGAACTGGCCCGGATCGCCCAGCTGCCCGACGGGTATCTCCGCATGTTGTCCCGCTACCGGTACGGCCCCGGCGCCGCCAAGGCCGACTTCCTCATCAAGGGCTCTATCCCCTGGGCCGACTCCCGCCTCTCCCAGGCCGCCACCATCCATCTGGGCGGGGCCCACGGCACGGCACGGGAACTGGCCCACGCCGAGACCGCGACGGCCCGGGGCCTGAGAGCCCCGCACCCGTACATCATCGTCGTGGACCCGGCCGCCGCGGACCCGGCACGGGCAGTCCGAGGCAGGAGACCGGTATGGGCCTACGCGCACGTGCCGCACGGCGACACCCGTGATCCCCTGCCGATGATTCGCGCCGCCCTCGAGAGCCACGCCCCGGGTTTCACGGACACGGTGATCGCTGAGCGCGGCATGTCGGCGGCACGACTGGGTGCGTACAACCCGAACTACGTAGGCGGCGACATCGCCTCAGGCGCGATGACCCTGTGGCAGACGTTTGCCCGGCCCGTGCCGCGCTGGAACCCCTACCGGACGCCTCTACCCGGCACGTGGCTGTGTTCCTCGGCGACTCCGCCGGGCCCTTCTGTCCACGGCATGTGCGGATACCACGCAGCTCGGGCGGCGTTGAACACGTGGCAGGGTGTGGCCCGGACGGCTGCCGCCCGGTTTGAGTAGTGCCTTCGGTGCCACTCCGTCGCCGCCGCCGCAAACCTCACGGCGAAGCTGGCGTTCTACCTCCGTGCCTACCCGTACGTGCGCGTCACCCTCGACGGCAGAAGGCTCGAGCCCAGCGACATCAGCATTCGCCTGGCTTCCGGCGGCCACCCCCCGGCCCTCATCCTGCGCGCAGGCGGCCACGCCGACTTCCTGCCCACACCCGGCGGCATGCTCGTCGGTGCCCTGCCCGACGCCCGGTTCTACACCGCTGCCACCACCCTCGCCCCCGGTGAAACCCTCCTGCTCTACGCCGACGGCCTCACCGAGGCACGCACCGGGCCCCGCCGCGACAGCCTCTACGGCGAGGACGCCCTGCTCGAATTCACCACCCGCCACGCCCCCGCCAGCGCCCGCGAGGTGATCATCGCGCTGACCGGACTGCTGGCCGGATTCGGTGACAGCCCCGACGCCGCCGCCCTCCTCGCCCTCGGGGTCCCTTCGGCCCGTCCGCACCCCGGCCCCGCAACGAATCCACCACGATGAGCCCGCTGAACATCACCCGCGAAGCCGCCACCGGCCCCGTCGTGCACGTCGCCAGCGACCTCGACTACGGCCACGTCGCAGCCATGCGCCAGCACATTGACGCCCTCGACCTGTATCCGGGCCAGTGCCTCGTCATCGATCTGGCAGGCATGGAATTCTGCGACTCCAGCGGTATTACCGCTCTGATCGCGGCCCACCAGCGTGCCCTGGCCGCTGACGCCGACATCGCCCTGGCCGCAGTCCCGGACAACACCTTGCGCATCCTGGCCATCGTCGGCCTCGACCAGATCTTCACCTTCCATCCCGACGCCGACACCGCCACCACCAGCTGACCCACTCACCCGGTCAGCCCACCGGGCACAGCGAACGGGCCGACGTTCCGGATGCGTCGGCCGTCACTCCTTGGCGTGCTGCTGATGGCGCCGACGCCTTCATCCCGCCGGGCGAGGATCCGGTGTCTTGATCGCAGATGGTCGGCCCACGTCGTTCGACGACTTGCTGCCCGTTGCGGTGCGTGCCCACGCCGCCCTGCTCACCCGTGCCAGCGTCCCGGCCCCATCCTTGAGCTTTGGCCAGTGCTCCACAAGCTCATCAGCAGGGCCATCAAGGACGTCTGGGAGGAGGCATTCCCCGAGCTGCGTCCATGATCACCTTCCGGTGCACTCCCCCAGCACCCCGCAGCAGGCGTTCTCACCACAACTGCGGCAGTCTCACCCAACCTGCAGGACCGCAGGTCAAACGGCCCGAGCATGGTCCAGAACCCGTCGCAATCCATCTGCGGCACCGCAGGTCACCGGCATGCGGTCACCGCAACAACGGTGCGACCTCACAACCGGCACGGCTCTGTTGCCTTCGTGCCGCGCGCGGAAATCTCTCTTGTCGCTGGCACCACCACGGGCCAATACTCCGTGAATGACAATCGAGGCGCCTCGCTATGGAACCCGTTCCGTTGCCTGGACCAGCATCCAGGAGGAGCTGTATCCCGACCACCCCAACTCCGCGTAGTGGGACAGCAGCGAGGCCACGGAGATGAACCGGTTGCGAGGCATGGTGATGGTCCAGGCCGCCGAGACCGAAGCGGTGCTCGGCATCATCCTATCTCGGCTCGATCCCACGGCTCGTCGTGACCGGCCCTCGGGACAGCTTCTGCAGATAATACGCAGCACGATTGATGGCCACTGCGACACCGAATGGCCGCCAGCACTCGACGTGATTGAACAGGCGATCAAGCGTCGCAACAGAGCCGTCCACGACAGCCCTGCGATCGGCAGAACCTGGCGCGCATACGCATCGGGCGGGGGCGAGTGGGCGCACGTCACGACGATGCTGGGTGATGAAGAATCCGACGTCTCCACTCTCTTGAAGGACCTTGCTCTGCAGCAGGAGGCCACTGCGGCCGCCGTCGAAGTACTCCACTGCCTGACCGTCTGAAGCTTCTCTGCTCGGAGGACGTGCTGTTTCGACTGTGGACGTACATGGCGCGGAAGTAGCTGTGTGGCTGGTGAAGCGCTGTGGTCAGGGGCTGCCGGGTGTGCGACCAGCTGGGCCAGTACAGTGCACACCCTGCTGGGCTTGTCCGGTGCCGAGGTTGTCGATGAGTTTGCGGGTGATGCTCTCGGGGTATGTCAGCGGGATGGTGGTCTGCGGCTTGCGCAGGCCGGCCTCCCACGGCAGCTGTGTATGCCTTCATCCGTCCGGAGGTGGCCTCCTCCCAGGAGGTCGGGACGGTCTCTGGCGAGCTTGTTGATGTCGGATTTCCACGCCAGGCCCTGTGATGCGGGAGGGCTCCACAGCGGCGGCTCGGGGCTACGCAGGTGTGGCCGCGCGCCTGCCGTCCTTCGGTTAGGGTGCCGCCACAGATCAGGAACACGTGGGGGTGGGGCGATGGTGGGTTGGCATCGGGGCGTGCTGTGGGCGGTGGCGGTAGCAACCGGTCTGACGTGTGTCGGGCTGGCCCTCTTGTTGTTGCTGAAGGATCTCAGCATGGCGGCCACCGTAGCGGGCCTTGCTGCCAATGTCGTCACGCTCGTCATGACCGTCTTCGCGGTCCGCGGGCTGCTGCTGCAGTCCGCTCAGCAGGTCACCCACCGGGTCACTGCGTCGGGGGCCGGTTCCGTGGCTGCCGGGGGCAGCATTGGCAGGGCTGTCACGGGCAACAGCAGCCGGTTGTCGGGCCCGGCGCCTACTGCCCTCCCGCCGTCGGCAGCCTCGACCGGGCCTGTGGAAGCATCCGGACCGAAGTCGGTGTCCGCCGGCGGCTCCATCGGTGAGGCCGTCACGGGAGACGGCAACAGCCCGTGACCGCTTGGTGGAGCCGGTTGGGCTTGCGGCGGCGCAAGGGCTCATCCGGTGGTGTTCAACATGCCTCGGCCGCGCCGGGCGCGGTGGCCGCATCGGGTGACGGGGCCCTCGCGATCGGTGGCTCCGTCGGCGTAGCTGTGGCCGGACACGACAACATCGTGACGGTGTGGCAGTCGGGCTCTGATGAGCAGGTGACGCTGGATGATCTGGCTGCCGCAGGCCGGGCCCGCATGATGCAGCGCTGGCGCGCGGCTGGCGTTCCGGTCGCCTTGGCAGCCGAACTCGCGGACACCTCGCAGACGGGTGCTCTGCCTGCAGCAGCAGTGGCTCCCTCGCCGGGGACCTGTGTTGTCGTCCTGG
Source organism: Streptomyces poriticola (assembly GCF_036689765.1). Taxonomy (NCBI): domain Bacteria; kingdom Bacillati; phylum Actinomycetota; class Actinomycetes; order Kitasatosporales; family Streptomycetaceae; genus Streptomyces; species Streptomyces poriticola. The sequence continues at coordinate 2,899 of NZ_JBAGKH010000050.1, read as the reverse complement.
AGGGCGGCTTCGGATCGGGCAAGTCGCTGGCCGCCGAGCGTCAGCACCAGCAGGACATCGCTGCCGCCCGTGCCGACGCCGAGGCTCCCATTCCAGTCCATCTCGCCGCGCAGAACGTTCAGGGCGATCTGATCGACGCCGCTACACGCGCGGCACGCAGGCTCGGAGACCCAGCTGCGCGCGGTGTCGCACTGGTGGTGGACGGTCTGGACGAGCCCGGCCCCATCCGCGGCAAAGAACTACTGGATCAGGCTCTCAGCTGGACCGCCGCCTCCGGCGCGCGCTGGCGCATCCTGGCCACGACACGTCCCGGCCTGGAGATGGACTCCAAACTGCGCCGAAGCATGCCCGAGTTGGCCGAGGGCGAGGCGGCGACGCTGATGGAACGGCTCGGCGGCAACGGCCTCGCCGTAGGCAGCGAATCGGACATGGTGCGCAGTGTGCTGCGCCGACCTCTGTTCGCCATCATCGGGGCGCAGATCCAACAAGATCGTGAGCGTCTGCCGAGCAGTCCTATGGCATTTTTGGATGCGTTGGTCACCCGAGCCCTGCGCGATGTCGAGAGTGTCAAGGAAGAACGAGCCGAGCGGCTGTTGCAGCGGCTCGCTGCGGCATGTGTCAGCGGCGGAGGGCTGGCGGGGGCGGCCGACGTGGGCAGTCCTGGCGAGATGCAGGCGTTGCTGGACACCCGGCTGGTGGTGCGTCGTGGAGATCGGCATCTGGCTTTTGCTCTGCCCGTGATCGAGCAGTACTTCGCCGGCCAGGCCCTGCTGGCCAACGGGGTGCTGGCCGAGGTGGTGCGGAGTGTGGAGCTGCTGGATCGCTGGCGTTACGGGCTGGCGATGGCGATCGCCTCGGGCGGCTGGAAGTCGACACGCATGGTGCTCGATCCTTTGCTGCGTGCCCACCCAGGCGTCGCGGCCTGGGCCGCGCACGAAGCGGTCCCGCAGGCCGAGCGTGAACAGGAAAGTTCATGGCCGGATCTGCCGGACGACGTGGTCTGTCAACGCCTGCAAACAGCCCTGGAAGCCTGGCAGCAGGCGCTCAGCCCGGCGGGGGAACGCATCTTCCTCTACACGGGGTGGAGCGGCCCGGTCACGGTCGATGCCGGTCTCACGGGCAACGAGCTCTGGCTGCACATCCTGCGCCGCGATGGCGACCACACTCCGGGACTTGCGGTCCCGGCTACCCAACGGTGGACGGAACCACGTGGGGTGCGCCCGCTCGAGGGATCCTTTGGGCCCGTCGCTGCGGACTACGCCGCCTGGCCCTGGCGTACGACGCTGGACCTGCTCGCCTCCCATCTGAACACACTGTGCGAACGCAGGGATTTCGATCTGGCCGACTGCGATGCCTACACCAAGGAGCGTCTGTGGTCGGCGGGCGCGGACCTGATGGGACTGGCCTCCCGTCGCTTCACTCCACTGCGGGCGGAAGAAGTACACCAAAAGCTGCGCCAGCACCTCTACGACAGAGGGAGTCTGCCGGTCCGGTCAGGCTTCGGCCACAGGTTCACGGGCAGACAGGCGGAGTTGCTGCGGCTCGAGGAGGAACTGGGAAGCGGCCGATGGGCAGACGGTCACGGCCTGCTGCACTCCCCGTATGCCGTCCCGGACCAAGCACGCGGCCCTCACACGCACTGGGTATGGGACTCCTACAGCCCTGAACAGCTCAGGCTGCGCACCGAGCAGGTCCTCACCGCCGCCGTGGAAATTTACACCGCGCTCGTCGAGACCTGGTTCCCTCAGCTCAAGCAGGCCCTGGGCCTGGCAAGCGTCGCCCCCGCCGCGTTGGTCGCCGACCTGTACCAACCACCGTCTAGTGGCAGCGGCTCCTATGAACCGCCTCGCATGCGGCTCTCCCTGCGTCCTTCGCCGACCAACTCGGTCACCGTCCGCCTCGTGCCGTCAGAGAACGACATCTACTCCCCCCTGCCTTCTCCCCCACCCGGGAAACAACCAGCAAGGTCCCCCTGGGCACGCCCGAGTACGCCGGTAGTCAGCGAACCGGAAGTCTTCGACGACGCCCCCGCCACCAATTACGCCTACGCCTGGCTCCACGAGGACCTCCACCGGCTCCACCTCACCGACCGCGCCCCGCGGATAACGAGCACCTCTCTGCCGTAACCCCTGCCCCGTCGGCGGCATCGACCCGACCTGCTGGAGGACACTGGCCCTTGCAAGGGCAGGCAGAAGCCGAATGATGCCCCTAAGAGCTTGTCTCACGTGGTGAGGTTGGCCAGCTTCTTGTAGCAGGTCAGTACCGCTGCGAGGCCGAGGAAAGCCAGGAAGTGTGTGCCCTTCCGCTCGTACCGGACGGTGAGGCGCCGGTAGCCGAAGAGCCAGGAGATCGACCGCTCGATCTTCCAACGGTGCCTGCCCAGGCGCTCACTGGATTCGATGCCCGGCCGGGCGATGCGCGGGACGACGCCTCGCCCGCGCAGCCAATTCAGGTGCTCGGCGGAGTAGTACGCCTTGTCCGCGCGGAGCTTGCTGGGGCGGCGCCGGCGAGGACCGCGCCGTGAACGGATCGCGGGTATGCCCAGGACCAGCGGCAGCAGGGCCTGGCTGTCGTGGACGTTCGCACCGGACACGCCGAGCGCGAGGGGTAAGCCCTGAGCGTCGGACAGCACGTGCAACTTGCTGCCCTTCTTGCCCCGGTCGACCGGGTTGCGCCCGGTCAGCGATCCCCCCTTTTCGCCCGGACCGAAGCCGCATCAACGATCGCCGAGGTCCAGTCCAGCTCACCGCGGGCACCGAGCTCGTCCAAAATGGCCCGGTGCAGACGTCTCCACAACCCGCCCTCCGTCCACACCGAGAACCGGTGGTGTGCGGTGGCGGGAGAAACGCCGAACGTCTCGGGAAGATGCCGCCACGCACACCCGCTGGTCAACACGTAC